>JANWHX010000059.1 GCA_025450235.1 Chitinophagaceae bacterium
GTATTTCCGGTCAGCACTTCACAAGGGTAAGTGGTAAGGCCCACTATTACAACTTCTGTCGTGGCATTGGGTACCTGGTTACAGCTCCAGTTAGCAGGGTTATGCCAATCATTGCTGACAGTTCCGAGCCAGACGCTGTTCGGACAGTTGCTTGTAATAAAATATTTTGTTTTGAATGCTGTAAGCGACCAGTTTTTATTTGTGCTATCTTTTGCCCGAAGAAACAAAGTATCAACTCCGGTAGGAATTTGGGCGGCGGGAATGGTAAAATTAAAATCGCCGTCTGTAAGTGGAGCGTTGAACTCGATGAATGATGCTTTGCCGACCCCCGGATCGTTACCAAAAAAATATTCTACACCCGAAACCAACATTGGCTCTTCACTCCTTACTACGTTTACGTTTCGTCTTGCGGTCAGGCTCCATGCCCCTTGTTCATCTTTGGTGCGGATATATAGTTTATGATAGCCGGGTGCGAGCAAAGAAGTAGTGGCAGCGAAATTCTGTGAAACATCTGCTATCTGCGGTGAAACCGGAATTGATACAGCATTACCAACACCGGGATCAACATCAAAAAAATATTCAGCGGCTGTTACATTCTTATCTGTGAACGAAGGGATCACTTCTAAATTTCTCCTGGAGGTAAGACTCCATCTGCCATCACTGTCCCTTGTGCGGATATATAGTTTATGATGCCCGATAGAGACGCCGGTGAGATCAACGCTAAATGGAAAAGGTCCGTCAGCAGCGGGAGTTACACTCATCACTGTGTTGTTGCCATATCCTTCGTCAGTATCAAGGAAGTATTCCAGCAATACCACGTTTTGCGCTGATGATGTGTAAGCAAATCCACCTAGCAGAAGAAGAATACAAAGTTTCTTCATAAACATTTATTTAATGGTTCTTGCTTTGATGTTTACATTTAATCCGGAAGGAGTAGCCACGCCTGAAGTATTTATTTCATAAATAACCGGGATGGGCGCCAGGCCGGAAAGAGCATAACGGCTGGTAACAGCCAATCCGCCATAGGCACCTCTTTCAGTTCCATCGCTCCCGGCTGCAGATCCCGGTTGAAGCTGATATTTGCCATCACTGGTCCCAGATGCTACAAATAGGGAGGCTGCCATATTTGCAATTACAATATTGCCGGTTCCACCCCCAAACTGCGAGGCAGAAGACCCGGTATTATAAGTTACATTCAGGTTGGTGCCTCCGTTTATATCAGTCGTAGCGCCGGGGTTGGTCATAATATTGTTCTGGAAAGAGCCTGCATATAATTGCAAGGTTGGATTTCCTCCACTGGCGAGGCCCGCGAATACATTATTCTTGCATTCAAGCATAGTATGGTTTGACAGGAGTACCAATGTTCCTAATACGATATTGTTATTGAATACTACATCTGTTGGGAAGCCGCCACCCTCGGTTTCAATGGCGCTGGCTGTTGTTTTTGAAAAGAAATTCTGCAATATTCTAATATCAGATGTTCCCGGTGAAAGATGAACAGCACGATCTATTTTACATCTTTTAACCAAAATATCGCTTACATCTATTAGTATCTCATTGGCATCATCTCTTACATGTAAACCTATCAATTGAGAGCCGGATGAGCCCGCTGTAAAGCTAATATGATTGATTACGGCCGGTAACAGGTTATTGGATGTGTTGGAGTTTTCATTCAAAAAGTAACCCGGGCCAATAATAATCAGCTTTTTGGTGAGATTACCTCCGACATATTCTATTGTTGACCCTTCAACGTGTATAGTGTCACCATTCACAACCAGACCGGATAGATTTGCGCTGGCTGTTCCAATCAGTTGCTTAAAAACGGGATAAGCAGCTGTGCCGCCGAAATTATCTCCCCAAAGCGTGGTCCCATTATAATTGGAGTTATTATTCACCCGCCATATTTTGGCGTTTACCTGCATCCCCGAAAAAATGGCGATGAAAAGCATGAACATGATAAGTGCTGCCTTTTTCATATTTCTTATTTTGTTTATGTTTTATAAATTCAAAAAGCTAAGAGCCGGCCTTTGCTAAAGAAAATGCAAGTTAGCAGGGGCAGGATGCCAATAAAGTTTGCGGAACTAAATAAGATTGTTGGATTGAGGAAAAGGATCCGGAGTGGAGATCAAAAAGTACGGAGGCTTAATTGAAGATTATCATTTAAGATAAGTAAGTTTTCTTAGAGTAAAAAACTATTTGCGTGAATTATTGTCTTTAATCAAGACTGCCTTTCAGTTCTGTACAAGTTGATCTTTATTTGCAGTAGCCGCTTTGTATTCAACCAGGATATTATTCTGGTGTTTTGACTTCATCTTAAACGCCTCTCTCAATTCCTTTGGCAATTCGAGCCAGAAATCTGCCTGTGATTTTCCTCTGAACGTCATTTTAATCGTAGCCGTTCCATCTGTGTATTCAACCGTAGCTTTTTTTATTTCTTTACGGTCTTTAACAGCTGCAATAAGTGTTGCCAGGTTGGCATCATCGAATTCTATTGCGGGGATCACTATAGCTCCTTCATTGGGTGTTTTTGATCCGAATATCGCTATAAAATCCTTAGCCATAACGGTGGCCTCTTTAGCTACATCTTTGGCCCGGGAGGCAGTGGCCATTGCCTTACCAATGCTGGAATCAACACCGGCAATTTTTTTATCAATTTTTGCCACCGGTTGATTGAGTACTGTTGGCTGACTATTCGTTTTAGTTTTGGTCTGACCAGCAGCATTGAACGAAAAGAGTCCGGTAAAAAGAACGGCGGAAATTAAGGTTGAGCGTTTCATTTGTTTTGTTTTTGTGGTTAAGAGATTTGTTTGTTGTAATTGATAAGTCAAACTTAGCCCGGAAAGCCGCCGGGGTCAACCCGCATTTATTTTTTGCTGGGGTACGTTTAGTTTTTGCGCCGAACCGGGGTTTGATCGTCTTGTGCCTGTAAATATTGACACCATGTCATTTACCGAAGGACGAAAAATTCACCATCAGTAATTGTGTGTTTTTCAGAATTGCCATTGATTTCTTTGTATAGGGTTCCTGAAAATGTGCCCCGGAGGGATGAAGTATTAATTTCGGTAAACTTCACTTTTGTATCAGAGATCACTCCCTGACCGGCAAATTCATCTCCCCAGGATGCAAAAAAGCTTCCATTCGCATTACGCAAGCTGATAGCACAGATTGTAGCTCTTTGATTACCGGGCATCGAGGTCTGGTAGTTTGTATATGTAGTGTTGGCAACGGCGGGGCTGCTCATGGAGAAAGTGACAAGCAGGCTATTTTTATCCATTATTATCTCCGAGCCATATCCACCAACGCCACCCCCATATTGGCCGCCGGAAAGACCATTTATGCTACCTGCAACGTATGTGTATTTTGTTTCATTTCCATCCACCTTGAATTTTACATAGTATCCGCCGGCGACATTGGGAACACCGTCCTTGCCTTTCGTGCAACCGGAGAAGGTAACCAGGATTATTGCTGAAATGCTTGCCAGGAAAGCAGCAAAAATTCTCTTTTTCATTTTGTTTAGTTTTATTTTTTAAGATAATTGCGTAACGGAAGTAAAACTATCTGTTGGACGAAGGGTTGAATACCGGCATTTATAATTCGCATGCACCTGTTTATATTTTGCGAAAAAAATGGTCGGATGAGTAACATGTTCTATCTTTTGAGTACCATGCTTGAATCCCGGACCATTGACCAAAACTTTGCTTATGAGATGTAAATTCCACCTCCTGGTTGCTTTATTTGTTTCCGCTGTCTGTTCAGGGCAAATATCAAAGCAGAAAGCTGATTCACTTTTTACGCTGCTGGAAAGCCATACGGCAAAAGACACAACACGCGTTAATTTATTGATCAGTTATGTAAAATCATCTTACCTGGTCGTTCAGGACACATCACTCTTTCAGTACGCAAATGAAGCGTTGCAGATTTCAGAGGATCTCGATTGGCCAAAAGGAATAGCTTTCGCTTACCAGGTCAGGGGAGTGATCTATAGCCAGGTGGCATTGGATAATGTAAATGCACTGGCCTGTTATCAGCAGGCTCTCAAAGCTAATGAGCGGGCCCACATAAAAAATTTTTCCTGGCAAACCCAGGCAAATATTGGTTTAGTGTATTTGAATAATAAATTTTTCCGGAAAGCAGTAGATTATTATAGCCTGGCTCTTGCGCAGGCCCGTAAAGAAAATGTACTGGAAAAAGAACTGATGCCCTTGTATTTAAACGCGGCCCACCCTTATGCTGAACTAAAGTTATTTGACTCTGCCCTTTACTTTTACGAAAAAGCAATTGCATTACAGGATGAAAGTTCAAACCCGGCATATGTGCTGGCTACGTATGGTGGAGCCGGATTTAGCTATTCACAGACAAAACAATTTGCGAAAGGCAAAGAATATCTCGAGAAAAGTCTTGAAATGTCGAAGCAAAATGACTTTGCTTATGGAGCGGCACTTGCATTAAATAATCTCGCACACCTTTACCTGCAATTGGGAAATAATCTGAAGGCGGAGGAATATGCAAAGGAATCACTGGCTTACATGGAGCAAACCCCTGACCGCGATAAAGTGGCAATCGCATTGCAGACATTAAGCAGCTCTTATCGTAACCAGGGAAAATACAAAGAGGCGTATGATACCTATAATCGCTCTTACCAGATCATCGATAGTAATATCAATTCCGTTACGGATGAAAAATTATTTTTTATGGGGGCGCAGTACGAGTATGAAAAAAAGGAAGCAGTGTTGCAGGCCACGCACAGTGCGGAGTTGAAGCAGCAACAAACGATACAGTATGCGGTCATGGGCGGAGCTGCGGCACTGCTGGTGGGAGGATTCCTGAGCTTTTTCTTTTATAAGCGCAACCGCGATAGCCAGGTACGGAAGAAAGAAGCTGAATTAAAAGCTGAAATAGCTGACACAGAACTCAAAGTGATGCGCCTGCAAATGAATCCACATTTTATTTTTAATTCATTGAATTCTATCGGCGATTACATAGCCAAAAACAACCCGCAGGAAGCAGACGATTACTTAAGCAAATTTGCCAAAGTAATGCGTATGACGCTGGAAAATTCGGAACAACGGGCCATTCCTCTAAGCGATGACCTTAAGGCGCTGGATCTTTATATGCAGCTTGAGGCAAAACGCTTGAATAATAAATTTACTTATGAGATAAAAGTAGCACAGGATATCGATCCGGATAACACTCTTGTGCCGCCAATGATCTTTCAGCCATTCATAGAAAACAGCATCTGGCATGGAATAGCGAAAAAAGAGGGGCAGGGTCATATTATTATTGATATCAGGAAAGAAGGTGAAATGCTGAATTGCAGAATAGAGGATGATGGCATTGGCAGAAAGATGGCCGGATCAGCAAAACTGCAGCAGGGAGATAAAAAGCAATCGCTGGGCATGAAAATAACGAAAGCCCGCATCGAGATATTAAATAAATTAAAAGGTTCGAATGCTACCGTTGAATTAATTGATAAGCTACAGGGAGTAAGGGCTGAATTAAAATTGCCGGTGGAAACAAATTTTTAAAATCAGGATATGATAA
>JANWHX010000060.1 GCA_025450235.1 Chitinophagaceae bacterium
CTTATCTAATTTGACAATGCCCTGCGCGGGATAGCTTAGAGAATAACCATCAACGCGGGAAGGCATTTTGAAACGGGTAAACGTGTCGCCATGTAAAACTTTGAATGAAAGAAAAACAATTGCCGCAAGCAAAAACAAATGCGTTATCACATGGCGATTTGAAATACCCTTCGATCGGCTCTCATTGATTTGTATATCGGGAGAACGACGAACAAAAAACTTCGCGAGTCCAATCGCGGGTAACAAGACATATAAGAAGAGGCATCCAAGGCCGGCAATATCATGTGATAAAGTATCCGGCTGAATATTGAACTGAACCAACAGCACGATCCGGACCAGGTTAGCCACCACGTTCAGCAATAAAATAATACTGAGATAAAACAGGATGACCCAAGTTTTGGGTTGCCGTTTAAATTTTTGCCTGAAAAATCCAATGAGCATTATTCCCGATAGCAGGGACGCCGTTATCATGCTCAGCCCCATGCATGCCGGATCAACAGAAAACTCATTTCCCCTCTGTATGATCATATTTCCTTTTACCTCAGCCACCGGTCCGAAAAGATTGAAAAGCCATCCGGCAAGCCGGGTAAGCTGAAGCCGGATCGGGAAGCTGAAAACATCACCTAAATATTGAAAAACGGGCGAAGCAAATACGATGACGGACAGCGCCAATAAATTAGTTTTTCCATAAAATGCTTCCGTAAAAAAAAGTAGTGCAAACCCAATAGAAAAATACAGCAGGGTCTTTACCGGCATGATAAAACAAAGGATCAATAAAACCAACGTCACCCAGCCATACCGGTAATTTCCCTTTTTACCCGGATTTGTCTTCCAGGCAAAGGGCAAGGCAAGAAGTCCGAGCATGAAATTTACCGACCCAATCAATAAATAGTTTCTGAAGGTAGCTATTGCAACAAGTATATACCCTGCAGCTAATAAGTTGACGGGCTGAAACAAATCTTGCTTTTTTACCGGAATATTGAGTGATCCTGTCATTTAGTAAAACGCAGTTTATTTTTTATTACCAGGTAGGTCATTAACAAAAAAGTCACGATAATTATAGCCCATTCATGCGGCTCAGGCACCGCTCCTTTTGATTGAATTGATGCGTTGCCCAGGCTGGTATTAGCATCATGTATATCAAACCGATCATAGTCCATTTGAGTTTCTAATACTACCAGGCTCGACACGGGAGTTACCACATAGGCCTTCCGTGCTTCTTCTACCAGGCTGTCATCTAAAGCGCGACTGAGTAGCTGTCCCCGCCCCAGCTTTTGCATAATATGATTGTAGCTGAATAAACGCATCAGGTGATCGGGTCCGGAGGGTGGACTCGTTCCCCCGGTTTTATGAATGACCATATCTGAACGGTGAATGATCACTTCATTATCGTTTTCGGAATCTTCAGGAAAATAATTGTGTTGCAACAACCCCTGCAATTGGCTCATGTCTCCCTTGTCGTATTGAAATACCCGGAGCTCTTTGAAAGATCTCAAATATGGCGAAAGATCAGTACCAAGGTCATAGAGATTTATTCGTTTGTCATCCTGCAGAAATGACTTTGTTTTTTCCATGAAAACACTTCCTTCCAAATCATCTAAAGAAGGAGAAACAGTTGTATTCTTTGTGACCAGAAGCGATTGACCCGCTTCCTTGATTTCAAATAGGGGAAAAAGGCCAAATTGTTTACCATGCAGCTTTTCCCACAATTCATCTTTATTCTCCTCATTCAACTCTTTTATTACAGAGTCATATACATACACTTTCTTGTCAGTTGCCAGGCCAATGACCTGATTGAATTCGGATTTAGACCAGGCCTTGTTTACATCAAGATATATTTTTTGAAAGTCAACAGTGGCCAATTTTCTCCGGTACGGCAGCAATGAATATGTATGCTCATCAAAACTGAATGAACAGTTCACCAGGCCCGGATCATTGATCAGCATGTTCCATCTGGGTTCATACTTTCCCTGTCGTTTATATAGTTGCCGGCTCATTGACGTGAATGAAGCAGGCATCTGGAATTCGTTAACTGGTTGTTCAAAATCGATCAGAATATTTTCACTGGCA
The DNA here is from genome assembly GCA_025450235.1 of Chitinophagaceae bacterium. Lineage (GTDB taxonomy): Bacteria > Bacteroidota > Bacteroidia > Chitinophagales > Chitinophagaceae > VBAT01. The sequence continues at coordinate 2,071 of JANWHX010000060.1, forward strand.
TCATTCCATTCAGGGCCCTTGAAATAAATGTTTTCATAACGCAGTTTGCCTTTCACTCTTTCTAAGGGTGCAGTTATCCCAATCTTAAACTTCCTGCTTTCACCCGGCAAAACCGGGAATACTCTTACCGAGACAGAATTTCCTTCCTGCCAATGAACCACCGAAGGGTCACGTCTTTCTTTGCCAACAATAGTCTTATACGCTGAATCGGCTTTTTCTTTTGTTGTCAGGATCGCTTTTTCCTCGTTACCGTTGATCCAAAGGGATAAGGATGTCACTACGGCGCCTTCCGGCATGTAAAAAGTATAAAGTGCTTCTTCCGGTGACTTCCATCTTACTTCGGGATCGTTATTGGAAACCGTAACAGTCTTTTCTGTATACGTCATATTGCAATCCGGCCAAAACCTTACTTCAGTGTTTACATTTGACGTTAAAAGATGATCACCTGACCATAATCGGTCCTGGGCCTCATGCTTTAGTTCGTACATTGACTTAAGGATCTTTATTTTGATATTGCCGGTCAGGTGCAGCTTACCGGTCAAAAACTCAGCAGTCATTACCAATGGATCATGTTTTTTAGTTTCATCCAGGCTATTCCCTAGTATATTCCAGAAGGAATTTTCGCGGGTGAAGTCGGGAACACTATAAACCAGGTCGGTTCTGAGTAATTTTCGTGTGAAGAAATTATCCGGCACTTTCTGAGCCACATGTACCCATTCAGGCAAGTCGTTTTCCTTTTTCATACTGTCATACCAGACATTATTTATTTCTTTTTTGGTATCGTTCCACATCATCGCAAAACCAATCACAAATGCCACCGCCATGGTAAGCCCCGATAAAAAGCTCCACCAGTATTTTCGTTCTGATTGAGCTGTTTTGCTTACGAGCCTTAAGGAATAGATCGTAAAAAGAAGTGGAACAAATGCGTGTAATGAGACGCCGAGAAGGAAAAAACCAACGGCCCCTAATGCATAAATGGGAAGCAGGTATATTGATAAGTATGCAAAAATCGCCCAACTAACGCCGGATATAAATGACATGAGGTGCACTGTCCATTTTGGGAGGACATCTGCGTATGCAAAAGCGGCATAATTGACGCATGAAGTAACCAGTAATGCCGAAAACCAGCCGGCCGAGTCTTCAAATACTGCCATCTCCCTGTTCAATGAAAATGCGCTTACCAGGAATAAGATGAGGAATAAAAAAGTATAATGGATACGGTTTTCATCCTCGAGTCTTTTCCTTTGGAAGAGTACCATAAAAAAATAGATCAGCGTCATGGCAAAGCTGGCAATGAATAAACCAAATTGGTGATCTCCTTTTATTGTGGTAAAAAAAGGAAGACAGAAAAAAAACAAAGAGATGGCGAGGCAAACCAGGCCCGATTGATAAAGACTGTCGCGGAGTCTTGCTTTAAGTAAATACATAACAGATGATTTAGTCGTATAAATGTTTTTTGATTACCACTGTATTTTTTTGGAAAAATGCATAATGACAGCCAGTGTAAGGAATAAGCCGATGCTGCCAAGTATCAGGGAATAATCCTGCAACTGCAAAATGGTGAACAGATATGAATACATAAGGACCAGGACCACCGATAAAATGCTGGTAAGCTTAGAAGATTGCAGGACGCCTTTGACAAACCAGGCGATCAAACCAACTGTGGCGATCGAGGCAATAACATAAGCGATATTAAAACCGGTATATTCTGAAATGGATAAGAGCAGGGTATAGAAAAGTATCAGCGCTGCCCCGATCAGTGCATATTGAAAAGGATGGACTGATTTTTTATTCACAGTTTCAATTATAAAAAAGGCGGCAAAGGTCAACAGGATGCAAAGGATGGCATATTTAACCGATCGCATTGTTTTTTGGTAGCCGTTCACGGGGATAAAAAGATCCGCCCCGAAAGATGACGATTCAAGATTGTATGCACTTTCTTTCCAGGCCTGCGGAAAGTTTCTTGTGTGCGACAAGCTCTTCCACGTGGCAACGAAGCCTGTATCAGAAATGCGATGGTCGGGTAATTGCCCCCCGGTAAAACTTGGATCGCGCCAGGAAGATGAAAGGGTCACAGTTGTTTCCCGGCCGACGGGGGTGAAAAGCAATTGCTCTGATCCGTTAAAACTGATGGAAGAAGAAAAGTTGATCTCTTTTCCGGGCTCTACTTTTACAACTGACGTAAATGCGTCCTTCATGACGGCATTGTCCACGGACGTAGGATTCAGTGTAACCGTTGAATCATTCCAGGTAAGTTTTATTTCTTCTTTTAACCCTTTGGCGTCACTTAGACCGATGCAAACGTGCGCTTCACTCCATAAAATTGCAGCAGGATCAATCTTTAATTGTTGCCATGGAATTTCATTGAATTTCCCGCTGATCTTGATATCTGAAGAATAAAGCATGACCTCGTAAATGCCGCGATATCGTTTTTCCGGTTTTACGATAGATTGAATAGATAATTTATCCGGTAGTACATACGCATACTTTTTTACCGTGGTAATCTGGTAATTGATGGTAGGTCCCGCTTCATTATACGGAATTACCAGCACGGGCCCGGTGATGTTCTGCCTGCCGGCCCATTTGCTGCTGACTTCTGAAAATGCTTCTTTTTGTCTTTCTTCCCGTTCCTTTATAAGTTCTTGTACAAAATAAGCCGGTATCAGCAGGAGAAGGACCAATCCCCCAATTAACAGGCATTTGATAAGTAATTTGCTTTTTTGCCATACACTGGCTGCAATTGTTTCCATTTTATTTATTGATTTTAATTTGATGAGTATTTAATTGGCTAAAACTTTCTGCCATTTTTTTGATAGTGATATACAGCAGTGTCATGAACACTGCATAACAGGTGATCATTCCCCATTCCATTTTATTCCTGATAGGGTGAAATAGTATCTCAAGCATTTCGCTAAAGAGCGGGAAAGGCTGCGCAACTATGTCCCAGCTGTTATACCGGAGAAAGCGGCCGATATAAATGCCAAAGGCATTCAGCCACATAACCGCAAATACAATAAAAAGGGAAAAATTTTTGCCACTTATCCTTTGCAGGATTACCTCCATCTTCCGGAGTGAAGCGATACCGAAGACTAAACCATTCCAGGCAAAAGACAGCAATAGCAGGAGATCAAACCATTGAGGGGCGGAGGTTTTTTCATCCAGGTGAGAGAGATCGGTTAATATATAGAAGGAGTTTGGTATAAATAATAGCCATACAGCTATTGTTGCCACCAGTTTCAGTTTATTTTCGACGATCCGGTTATTATACAACCAATAACTGATGACGTAAGGAATAAATGCCAGGAACAAATTCCATAGTAAAAAGGCATACATGATTGAGTCAGTAGCGATCATCCGGGCACATAACAGTACAAAGCTGAAACTGCATGAGGCAACCAGCCACTGGTGGAGTGTGAAAGGAACTTTTTCTTTATATGAGTGCTGTTGTAACATTTAAAATATTTTAGGAATAAAAATGAATGCGCCTGTTGCCAGGGCAATAACGGAGGCCACTAATACGCCCGCGGCAGCGAGATCCTTGATAATCTTTACGCGGGGATGATATCCGGGTGCAATAAAATCCATCATCTTTTCAATGGCTGTGTTGAAAATTTCTGCGACCCAGACAAGGCCGGTTACGACGATCAATAGGACCATTTCCTGTCGGGATACCCGGAACCAGCATGCGGATATAATGACCGTGATGGTAGCGGCCGCATGTATCCATGCATTATGTTCCTGCGCAAAGAAGCGATGAATACCGTTCCAGGCAAAGCGAAAACTATTCACCCTTGCCCGAAGCGAAAACGGTCTTGTTTTTAAGAATTTATCTGTTTGCATTTTGTTTTGTTTAAGAAGACTACTATTCATAAATCAATTCATTTAGTTAATTCATCCGGCACTGGCTTCCTCCTGGAAATAACAGGAACTCCTGATCTTTTCTTTGGATACAAATACACTGATCCATCCTGCTATGAGTGCAGCAAAAGGAAAAATGATAAATCCTGAATGCCATACGTCTTCATGCACACCCAGGACCCCGATCATGTGGTATGCGCAACCCACCGAGACAACAACGCCGGTAAACAGGGCAAATAATTTTGGTACAAAATCAAGAGGAAGGCGGTTCAGAAGCAAATACACCAGGCTAAAGACAAGACATGCAATCCAACCATAGATAAGTACATACATCAATGACATAAAATAAAGAACAGGCAGGAATAGAACAGGAAGGGTAAGTAAGGCATAAAATCCGACGGCCCGGCAATAGATCGTAAATGCTGCTTTCATATTAACGGTATTGGCAGTTACAATTTTCGCCCAGCAAATAAAGAAAGAGGATAGCCAGCAAGCTGATGCTGAAAGCTGCTACCAGCAACGGGAACCAACTCCTCCTGATCGCAAAATGAAACTCAATTTGCTCTTTCGTGAATTTCCATTTCATCCTCAAAACCTGGAAGATGGAAAGAAACAATGCAGCTAAAGGCCCAAGGAAGATAAGCAGGTTAATGTTCCACCCAGGCGATTCGCTGATACCCAAGTCCTGGAGTATCGGATCTGTCGCATCGTAAGGTCCATTTACTCCGAATTGATCTTTCAAAATGTTTATCAGGAAAAAATAAGCCGTGGGTAGCGACAGCAGCAGAGCTGTCCATGTGATCCATTTTTGTTTTGTGATAAGTTTCATAATTCTGAATTTTTATTGATGATTAATTCCAGGTTTTTAATTTGCTTAAGACAGATGCTGAGGGGTATAAGTCCAATGATTCCAAAGGAGCAGTCAATCAACCGCCACCAGAATGGTATACCACGAAATTGACCAGCGATCATTGCAAAGGGAATAACCAGGAGACAGGCGATAATCCCAAATTCAACGATCCATTTATTACGGACAGGGTCGCGTAAAGGGCCAATAAAAAGAATGGCGAGTACAAAATGAGCAAAGGCGAGCCAGTCATATCCGTATGCGATGAAAGGATAATTCTTGTTGGTATTATATACTCCTGTGTAGATCTTTTCAATCCATTGTCCGATCGCTGTGTCCGCCGGGAAGCACCGGGCAAGAAAGGAAAGTTCGGCTTCAACGGGCATCGCTGTCAAACCGCTTAAAAAAAGCGTGATCATAAAGAAGATCATCCAGCCCCTGATTATTTTAATTTTCGTTTTCATTTTAAAAAGTGCTTTGTATTTCAAAGTGTATCTACAAAAAAAATTATCTTACTCCTTTGATCATATTTTCCAATGCTGTAATATGATCAGTAAATGCTTTTTCACCGTTTTTTGTCACTGAATAAGTCGTATTTGTCTTTCTGCCAATAAACCCTTTATGAACTTTTAAATAACCGTTCTCTTCCAGGCTCACAAGGTGCGTAGCAAGATTCCCATCTGTAACCTCGAGCATTTGCTTTAAATCATTAAAGCTGATCTCATCATTCACCACCAGGATGCTCATTACACCAAGTCGGATTCTGTTATCAAATACTTTATTTAAACCTGTTATCGGATTTTTCAATTTTGAAATTTTAAACTATTAAAAGTTTTAATCTCTCTCATATTTCCACCACATCACCACTCCATAAATAATGTGCAAAACGCCAAAGCCCAGCGCCCAGAAATACAGACCGTACCCGATCCATTGCATATTGACGAGGCCAACCAGTATTTCACAATAACCAAGATAGCGGATGTCTGTCAATGTGTATTTGCTGGCATTTACCAGGGCCAGGCCATAAAAAATAAGACAAGCGGGCGAAACAAAACGCCAATCATCATATTGCAACATGCCAAGGATAAACAAACCTCCTGCCGCCAGAGGAATGATCATGTTCCAGAATAATCTCCTGGAGGTATGATTCCATAAGGACACTCCTTGCTTATTTGATTTCTTCCAGGTAAAATAAAAAGCCGTAAGAAATGCCAGGACAAAAACCGCGGCGGCCAAACTCATTAATTGAATCTTTAATACACTAAAAGAACTGTCGTCAAAACGCCCCCTGCCATTATATTCACCATAGTATTTCTTAAAGATTATGGATCTGGCGATCCACGCCGCAATAAGAGCAAAGATCCCGGCGGATACACCGCTAAGCCCGCTGAGAGAAATAAACCGGCTGGAGCGTTCCATCATCCGCCGGATGTCTTTAACTTCCTGGAGAGTGTCTTGTTGTTGGTTTTGTTCGCTCATAAAAAGCACTTTGTAATACAAAGTAAATAGAATATGTGCATATTTCAAAATATAATTCATCAATTCTGTGCGGCCCACTGTCAAATTGCTTACACAAAATCGCCTGACTGCCTGTAGATTTGTGTAATTATCTGCATGAAATTCATCGTCTTATTTTGGGTGCTTTTTGGCTTCTCTGCGTCGATGGCGCAGAAAAAGGTTATTTCAGGCACGATAAAAGATGAACATAGCGAAGAAGGCGTTCCTTTCGCGTCAGTTCAATTTAAGAACACTACCATCGGCCGGTTTACCGATTCTTCCGGCAATTTTTCTCTTCAACTAGATAATTGGCCTTCGGATACCCTGGTAATTACCTGCGTAGGTTACCAGCCCCTGCTGTTTGTGATTAATACAAACCAGGATTCTTCATTTATCACAATCATGTTGCAGCGCGGAACTTTTAATGAAGGAGTACAGGTCAGGGCTAAAGTGAACAAAGGCTTGTTGCTTTGGCGAAAGATCGTAGAGCACAAGCCCCAGAATAACCGTTACCGCTTTGATAATTTTTCCTTCGAGTTGTACAATAAGTTAGAAATAGACATAAAGAATATCAATTTCACAAAATTTTCAAACCTGAAGCCCTTTCGGCCTATCACAGGATTGATAAATCAAAACCTCGATTCAGCCGGGGGAGTCAGGTACCTTCCCACTTATCTTACCGAAGCGCTGTCAGACTATTACTATCAAAAAGATCCAAAGACAAGACGGGAAATAATTAAGGCAGCTAATACTAATGGCGTAACGAATGAAAGCGTTTTGAAATTCCTGGGTGGTATGGACCAGGTGGTAAATATTTACAACAATTTCATTGCCGTTTTTGACAGGCAATTTATAAGCCCGATCAGTGACAATGGAGATGGGTACTACAACTACAGCGTAATCGACACCCAGGTAATGGGGAGTAACCGGTTTTATCATTTCGTTTTCATACCAAAGCGGAAAGGCACCAACACATTTGAAGGCGATTGCTGGGTCCATGCCGGCACCTTCGCCATTCAGAAAATGAATTTGCGCCTGGGCAAGGATGCCAATGTGAATTTTTTGGAAACGCTTAGCCTTATACAGGAGTACAGGTTGGTCAACGATAGTATCTGGTTCATATCCAAAGACAAATTTGTTGCCGATGTATCGCCAATTGGAAAAAATAGTCCCGGCTTCATTGGTCGAAAAACAACTACCTACCGGCATGTTATCATAAATGATTCATCCGTACTAAAAGAACTGGAGTATAATAAAGGACAGGAAGAGATGATCATCACCCTTCCGTGGGCAAATAGAAAAGATAAACAGTACTGGGACTCGTCGCGGCATGAAGAACTAAGTAAAACGGAAGCCGGAATCATTAAAATGATCGATACATTGATGACGGCCCCGGAGTTCAAAAGATTTACCAATACCATTTATTTTATCGGCACAGGCTATAAAAACATTGGGAATTATGAAATTGGTCCCTGGTTTTACTGGGTTACTGCCAGCGGCTGGGAAGGTTTCCGTGTAAGATTTGACCTGGGTACCAATAGACATTTTAATAAGAAAATATGGTTGCATACTTATCTCGCGTATGGTTTTGGTGACAAGAAGTTCAAGGGGCAGGCGGAGTTTTTTTATTTACTTAAAAAGACGTATCCACGAACCTTTATATCCGGGGGATATCGCAACGACATTGACTACGGTCAAAACTATTTTGGGGAAGTAACCTCCGACAATATCTTTGCCTTAGCAATAAGAAAGCAAGGCATTCCGATTAAGACCATCAGTTCGGAACAGGTTCAGCTTGAATTCTTCAAAGAAATCACGCCGTGGATGTCGAACCGTCTTGGTTTCACGCATAAATCCTCGCTACCATTACAAAACTTAATGCCCATTGATTCGTTTAAAGCAACCGCGAGCGGCGATCCGCTCACAAGTTTTGAGGTGGGATTACGCATCCGGTTTGCCTACCTGGAAAAATTTCTCGATGGAAGTTTCTATCGCATTAGCGTAGGCAGTCCTTACCCTATCGGTGAGATCAATTTACGGAAAGGCTTTTCCGGCGTAGCAAAGAGCAGTTATGATTATTTCAAGATTAGCGCCAACTTATCAGACAATAGTAAGATTCCACCACTGGGTAATTTGGGCTGGTTTGTTTTCGCGGGTAAGACCTTCGGAACGTTGCCTTACACTTTACTCGACATTGCGCCGGGTAATGAGCTATATTACTACCATCGATTTGCATTCAATATGATGAACCGCTATGAATTTATTAATGATAAGTACGCCGGCATCAATATTGAACATAATATAGGGAATGGGATATTCAGATTTATCCCAAAACTGAGGTGGCGGCAATTCTGGACAGCCAAAGCCTTGTGGGGAAGCTTGTCGGAAGAAAACAAGGCTCTCAACTTCAGGGACGGCACTACTTTTCAAACGCTGAATGGAAAAACATATCTCGAAGTTGGTACCGGTGTTGACAATATATTCCGTCTATTCCGCATTGATTTCATCTGGAGATTATTGCCTACAAAAGGTCTCAATGAATCCACCAA
>JANWHX010000061.1 GCA_025450235.1 Chitinophagaceae bacterium
CGCCAGCCAGAATCCTTTAAATATTCCATGCTTTCGGAATGCTTCAATGGCATAATGTGAACAGCTTGGAGTGAACCGGCATTTAGGTCCCAGCCACGGAGAGATGATCCACTGATAAATCTTTATCAGGAATATAAATGGCAGACTTAAGATGCGCAAAAAAGCTTTCATGGTTCTATGAGCTTATCCAGTTTTTTTAAAATAACTCCTATTTTTTTAAAGACCTCTTTGTACTCAGGTACTTCTTTACCGGTATAGATAAAAAAAACATTCAATTGAATATTGTTTACTTCTACCTTCTTTTGTAAATCCGTCTTTTGTAAACGATATGCTTCCCTTGTCAGTCTCTTTATGCGATTACGGTCAACAGCTTTCTTGAAATTCTTTGCTGAAACTCCCGTCGCAAAAAGTAACGAGGGATATTTCGGAGCATTGGTGGTAACATACAATAGCCGGTAGGGAGCCGATACAATCTTTTTTCCTTCATTGAATAACTGTTCAATGCTTTTCCGGCTCTTTAGCCGCTCATTTTTTCCAATTGTAAATTGTTTTGCCACAATATTCGCTGGTTCCCCGCAGGATTTGGCAGGAATGAAAAAAGCTCCGGAGTATACCAGAGCCATAAAATTATATTAACCGATTGAATCTCCCTTCTAAAGGAGAAAATGTATTACTTCAATTTGCTTTCATCAGAAATACTGAGCTTCTTACGGCCTTTTGCACGACGGCTTGCCAAAACTTTGCGGCCATTAGCCGTTGACATGCGCTTGCGAAATCCATGAACAGATTTGCGGCGGCGGCGATGTGGTTGAAATGTACGTTTCATTGCTTTATCTTTTTTTCACTTTTATCCGCCATAGCTTTAGCGAAGGCGGGGTTTTGAATGTGGTTTGAGAGAAGCAAACCGAGGTGTTACTCCAATCACCATCCCACCTTCGGCGGGAAAAGGACGGCAAAGGTAAGGGTTGAGCTCCAGAAGTTTTGGATATGTAGCGCAAAAATTTTCAGGCAAATGCTGGTCCCTGATCGGACCACGTGGCGACCGTCCGGTTATGCCGGGCCGTTCGGGCTGTTGCCTGAGCATCAAGCTATTGAGCATCGAGGTCTACATGCACCGATCTGACAGGTTCTCCAAAAAAAATGGTGGCATGGCTATCAAAATCCTCTGTTGAATCGGTTGTATAAAATGCCCGGCTGCCTTTCTTACTGCAAAGCTGCTCTATTTCCTTATGCCGCTGAAGGTAATCTGCAAGGCTGCCAGCGACAATTTCACCCTGTGACAACAATTTCACTCCTACTGGCAAGTGCTTTTCAATTGTGTCTTTCACCAGGGGATAATGAGTACAAGCAAGCAATACAACATCAATTCTTTCGCCTTTTTCAAAAAGCCTTTGCAGGTTCTTTTTTATGAAAAATTCCGAGCCGTGATTCTGGTGTTCATTATTCTCAATCAGCGGCACCCACATTGGGCAAGCTTCCTGGTAAACTTTCAATTCAGGAAAGAATTTTGCGATCTCGACAGGATAAGAATTCGAGGCGACTGTTCCATTTGTGGCTAATACGCCTGCGCTTCCGGTTTCAGAAAATGTGCCGATGATTTCAGTGGTCGGACGGATGACTCCAAGCACTCTCTTACCAGGAGCAATTTTTGGAAGGTCAACCTGCTGAATAGTCCGCAATGCTTTCGCAGAAGCCGTATTACAGGCAAGTATTACCAGGGAACAGCCTTGCTGAAAAAACCAGTTTACACATTGCAACGTGTAATGGTAAACCGTATTGAATGAACGATTGCCGTAAGGAGACCGGGCATTGTCGCCCAGATAGATGTAATCATATTGAGGAAGCTTATTGACGATCTCTCTCAATACGGTTAATCCTCCATAGCCGGAATCAAAAACCCCGATAGGATTTTGCATGTTTGTTTACTTGTTAATTTCACTGTAAAGCTAACAATTGATATATCACCTGAATCTGTGTTGCAGTAAAAATAAATGCAGTGATATATGAAGGCCCGGGTTGTATCGCTATTTTGGCTTGGGTTTAGTACCGGTCGCCGGTTTTGCCGGTTGTTTGACTGCATCCGGATCATCGCCCAAACCCAATAGTTGTTGTGGTAGTTCGGTTAACTTAAGTTCCCTCGCCACAGACAGAAAAACATTGTCAATGGCAAAACCCGCCTCATATGTCTGTGGTTTAAGTATAAGCGTATATTTTTTCTTATCCAGGATCTTTCTGTAGGCTCCTATTACAACCTGGTATAAGGGCTGGGCGTATTGGCTCCGTTTACTATTTGATTTGTTTTGAGCTATCTGTTGCCAGTAAACCAGGTTGAGTCCCATTTTTCTCCGTTCTTCTGTAGTGTAATCCAACATCGCCTTTGTCTTCTTGCCCTGCGCGAATAAAGCCGAATCAAGTTTATAAGTACTGTCGAGCCGTTGAAATTCCGACTGGTATATCTGTAACTGCGCTCCCAGTGAATCAGTTTCATATATCTGCATAAGACTATCCACAACGTGATATCCGGGCATAGCCTGTACCATCAGGTCAATATCGAATACTCCTACTTTTAGTGCCTGTGCCTTTGTGTTTTGACCCGCCAACAAAAAGACGATACAAGCGAATACAGAAAGCAAAATTTTTTTCATGACTGCTGTCGTTTATTATTTTATTTGTGACCGGAGCTTCGTGTCCGGCCTGTGAAAGTAGTGTTTATTGTAAAATGAAAAGTTATCGTTCTTCGTTTCTTTTGCAACAAAAAAGAAGCCCTGCAAAAGCAGGACTTTCCAATTTATGTCTAGGTTTAATTACTTAATTCCGGTTGGCCCCGCCGGCGGTTTATATCCCGGCATCAACTGCGGAGGCACTTTGACTTTTAGTTTTGTTGCTACCGCCACGATCAGGTCATCTCCTTCCGGCGCCACCAAAAAAGCCTCCCTGTTAAACACGTGTGTGTATCCCTTTTCTTTGGCTACAACTTTGATGGCATCATATACTTCTTTATAAATTGGGCTGAGCAATTGACTTTGCTTGGCTTCCATGGCCTGTTGTGAGATCTGCTGCCAGTTTTGTATCTGGTAAATCAGACCCGGTAATTTTTTAGCTATCTCTGCCCTTACGGAAGGTGGTGTCTTTGTAGAGTCCCTGTAAAGACTGTCATTAAACTGGTATTGCTCAACAACACTGGCATATTCAGATTGAATGGTATCGACCTGGTAACGCTCAAGCAGGGAATCGAGCTTAGCTGTTCCCGGCATCAACTGTACAATATTCTCCATGTTGATATAACCAAATTTTGACTGCGCTATAGCGCTGCCTGTTACCACCAGGCAAACTGCTATTGCAAGAACTTTCAATTTTTTCATAACTATTTTTTTTCTTTCCTGATTCCCCCGAACGCCGGGAGTTTTTTATTACATATGTTTTAGTTGCCCTGATAAGATCGTTTGGACAACAGATGGGTTGCCTGTTTATTTTTCTTTAACACCTTTATCCGACAAGCGCAGAATACAGGATTACCGAACTCCCAATTCCTTCAATACATCTTCGCTTTTGTCCAGTTTTGGGTCGGCAAAGATAATGGTAATTCCCTCACTTTTATCGAGGACAAAGTCATATCCCCTTTGCACAGATATCTTTTGTACGGCATTATATACTTTGTCCTGTATAGGCTTAATTAACTCCTGCCTTTTTTTGAAGAGATCCCCCTCAAAACCAAATCGTTGGCGCTGGAGATCCCTTAGTTCTTTCTCTTTTAAAAACAGCTGGTTCTCCCTTTTTTTCTTAAGGTCCTCGCTTAGCATTACCTGCTCGGCTTCAAAATCCTTGTACATTTTATCAAGCGCGAGTTGCCTGCTATCTATGTCTTTTTGCCAATCAGCAGCGACCCCATCCAATTGTTTTTGCGCCTTCGAATAATCGGGCATTTTATCAAGAATATACCGGGTATCAATTATAGCATATTTCTGGGCCAGGCCAGCCGAGGCAACAAGCAAAAAACAACAGGCAATAAGAATGAACTTTTTCATTTTTTGTTTTTTTATTTATAGAAGAAAGATGAATTATAACACTGATACGTTGGCTACGGTCCTTTTTTCTCATTAGCCCGGTTCCAATCCCGGCATAATAGTAACTTTTAAGAATTCTTTATGCCAGCATTCCCGGGTAAATACGATCCAGGACATTCCCGTAATCAAATCCAATCAATCCAAACATCGGGAGAGTCCCGGGGCAAACCAATACCTAACCAATTGAAATGGTTGTTGCATGAAGCTTCATTGTCTTTACTTCAACAATTATTCAGGTTCGAATCCGAGCATGAATGTAAATTTCGAGGCGTCTTTCAAACCGGTTCCGGGTTTAATGCGGTCAATACCTATACCATAGTCAAATCCAAGCAATCCAAACATGGGGAGAAAGAATCGCATACCAACACCTACACTCCTGCGCAAACGGAAAGGATTATACTCTTTGAAATTATACCACCCGTTGGCTGCTTCAAAAAATGCCAACCCGTAAATTGTACTTCCGGGGTTTGTTACCAGCGGATAGCGCATTTCGATCTGGTATTTATTGAAAATCGTAAAGAACCTGCTGGCGCTGCTTTGATCAGGATTTATACTGGGATTAGAAGATGTATAAACCGGGTAGCCACGATGAGCCACGATATCATAGCCTAACAAACCAAAGTTATTGGTAAGCCCTGCATCTCCAAGCTGAAACCGCTCAAACGGAGAATAATCAAGCTTCGGGTTGTACCGGCCCATGAAGCCATACTTAGCTGCCAGCTTCAACACAAATTGGCGGTTCTTATCCGCGCCCATTGGTTTACCAATCGGCACATACCATTCTGCATTAAAGCGCCATTTATGATACTCCGGTTTCTTATATGGATCGTCTGAAGTAACGATACCAGGATTTATTAATGAATAGGGTGGCGTAATTTGAATACTTCCGACGAAGTTAGAACCACTTCTCGGGAAAATAGGATCAAACACAGACGAACGCTGCAAGGCAATCTTTACGCTGAAGTTATTGGATATACCATCAGAAAGATAAGTTCCATCATCCTTTAAAAAAGCAGGGTATTTTTTCAGTTTGTATTGTGTAATAGCCGCCGTGTAAACAATGCTGAAATAATCATCAGGCCATTTCAATTGTTTACCCATAGCCACCGAGAATCCGTTTACTTTAAGATAACTGGAGTCCGACCTTGAATTGTCTATTCGTCCAAACTGATCAAAAGCATTGGAATATTTGCTATTGTTGTAGGCGAAGGTCAATGAATTTCTTTTCTTTCCTCCGAGCCAGGGTTCTGTAAATGAAAAATTATAGGAACGGAAGGCCTTACCATTCGATTGCACACGAAGGCTGAGCTTCTGCCCATCACCCGTTGGCAAAGGATCCCAGGCAGATTTCTTCCAAATATTTTTAATCGAGAAATTATTAAAGGTGACGCCCAGCGTACCGGTTAGTCCGATACCTCCGCCCCAGCCTGCAGAAAGCTCCAGCTGATCGGATGATTTCTCTTCGACTTTCCAGTTAATGTCGACCGTACCGTCTTCCGCATTTGGTACCACACCCGGGTTGATGGTTTCCTGGTTGAAATACTGAAGATTTGCGAGCTCGCGCTGAGAACGAATGAGATCCGAGCGACTGAATAATTCGCCGGGTATGGTTCTTAGTTCACGACGAATAACATGGTCCTTCGTTCTTTCATTCCCCGCAATCGTGATGTTCTTGATCCTCGCCTGCGGTCCCTCTGTAATTCTTATTTCGTAATCAATCGTGTCGTTATATACCGCAGTCTCCACTGCTTCCACACGGAAAAAAAGATAACCATCATCCATATAATACCCACTGATGTCGCCGCCCTCCTGTGATAATTCTTTTCCTATACGTTTATTTAAAATATCGAGATTATAAATATCCCCTTTATTAATTCCAAGTATGACACTAAGGAGAGAATCAGAGTATTTTGCATTACCCTTCCACGCGATGTTGCCAAAATAGTATCTCCTTCCTTCGTTTACCTTTATATCAACGTTTATTTTATTGATGTTCTTTCCAGTACCTGTAATGATAGTATCAGCTGCAATCTGGGCATCACGAAAACCCATAGAGTTGTAGTACCTGACTATTTTTTCTTTGTCTTCTTCGTATTTAACCTGGTTGAATTTTGCGGAGCTGAATAATTTAAATCTGAAATAAGGATCAAGGACCTTCCTGGTCTTGCTAAAGGAAAGAGGACCCCAGCTATTTACATATTCGTGGAAGCTCATATTCTTTTTCTCACCGTAGGGGCTGGGTATTTTCGATGGAAATAAAGTAAACCGGCTTGTTTCTTTTGTACCCTTCAGCTGCTTCTTTATTTTTTGTTCCTCTACATTTTCATTTCCAAATATGTTTACATTGTCGATACGGACCTTGCCCGCTTTGTCTACAATGATTGTAATAAAATTGGAATTGACAAAAGCAGGATCAGTCTTTTCTGTTATCGTTACTTTCACATTTTGAAATCCTTTTTCGCGGTAATACTTTTCAGTGACCTCAATAATATTGCGACGCATGTTCTCTGTAATGATCACCTGCTTTGTTAGTCCAATCTTTCCCTGTAATTCTTCTGCTTCGGATTTTTTTGCCCCGATAAATTTGAAATTACCCAGTCGTGGTCGCTCCATGACACTTATCTCAATCCAGATCCTGTCGCCTTCTATTTTGGTAATGAAGATCTGGACATTGGAAAAAAGCTTTTGTCTCCAGAGGGCTTGAATTGATTTGGCAAAAACATCGCTGCCGGGAATCATCACTTTATCGCCAACCTGTATGCTCGCAATAGAAAGAACGATCGATGTATCGAGGTGATGGATCCCGGTAATGCTTACTCCTGCAATCGTATATTCTTTCGGAATGCGGGTAGTCTCTATGTTTAAAAGATCGGGATCAACTGATGTGGGCCGGGTCGTATCCTGGGCGTTCCCCTTTAAAACGGTTGAAGTAATAACGAGCAAAGTAACACTGATACGAAGTAAAAATTGTCGCATGTTTTGATTATTCAGTTCAATTAATCCGCCTGCAGCGAATCTAATTAACTTATTATGTGACTTATATGAAAGCCGTACGCTTTGTTGCCGCGGCAAATTAACGGTAAATACTCAAAGACATTAATTCCTACTGTCAAAGAAGTCATAAAAGTCTCGCGGGTGGCGACAGAGGCTGCAAGGATGCACACAACCATCGTTCTGAACTGTTTGAAAGCTTGACTCACCTGACTTCCTGCCTGAGAAACTCCTGGCCTAATTGATCACTGGTTTTTCCAAACCTTCGTTCCCTGTTTTGATAATCCACGATCGCCTCGTATAAATTCTCTTTCCTGAAATCAGGCCAGCGAACATGAGTAAAATACAGTTCCGCATAAGCCAGTTGATACAACAGAAAATTGCTGATGCGGTATTCACCGCTCGTTCTGATCATCAGTTCGGGATCAGGAAAATTACTGGTACAGAGAAATTTCTGCAATGTATTCTGATCAATCGCTTCTATTTTCAATTTCCCTTCCTGTACATCATGTGCTATATTCTTTACTGCGTTGAGCAGTTCCCATCTGCCGCTGTAACTTAAGGCCATTACCAGGTTAAGTCCTGTATTGTCCTTCGTCACCTGGAGCGCTTCGCCCAATTCTTTTTTTGCATAATCAGGAAGCAGGCTCATATCACCGATAACGTGTAGCCTGATATTATTCTTACGAAGCGTCTCCGCTTCTTCCCGTATCGTATTAACCAATAATTCCATCAGGCCCACTACTTCATATTCCGGCCGGTCCCAGTTTTCCGTTGAAAAAGCATACAGGGTGAGATATTCGATACCAAGTTCGGCGCAACCCTCAACAATATTCCGGACGCTTTCCACACCATGAAAATGACCAAAAAGCCGGTCCTGTCCCTGCTCTTTGGCCCATCGTCCATTACCATCCATGATGATGGCAATATGCCGCGGCAAATTATCCTTATCAATTTTTTCCAGTAGCTGTGACATAAGAAATTCAGGGGAGCAAAGGTATCGCAGATTAGCGGGATTTACCCAGATTTTATAGAAGATCGAGACTGGTTTAGAGTTGTTGCTGCTTTACTTATCACGAGTGCCGGACCCTGAGCTTTAATCCGCTGTCGGGCATCTATACGACTGTATATTGAACGTAATATGGAACATTGCGGTCAGAAACTGGTCTTTTTGCTTGCTGTTGCCACGTTGACGACCGGTAATGCCGATAGGCTCACCCGTTTCATAAGACCGGTCACTAAGAAGGGCCGCGTTTGAAGCAGTGCCATCCGGGTTCAGGGGGAAGGCAGCTAAATCCGGGTACACGGTGCTCACATCATCTAAATAATCAGTATTTGTTATTCGGTGAAGGATCTCAAAAGCAATGTTGATTCTTTCATTAATTGAATATTTGATACCAGCACCAATGGGAAAACTAATTGCCATGGTACTATATTGCTTGCGGTCCGGATACAGAGCACTGCCCTGGCCTTCTGTGCCCAGGGGACGCAGATATACTTTTTCCCCTTTCAGATAAGCATATGGATCAAAGCTGAAGACACCCACCCCAAGAGTAACATACGGTGTAAAGTTATACTGGGGTTCGCCGGGTAAAAATCGGAAGAAATTGAAGTCGCCTTGTAAAGCCAACTCCCAAACGTTGCTGTTAAAGCTCAGGTTCCGGCGATTCATATACTCATTATGTGTGTTGTAAACGTCAGAATAACCTATTTGTGCAAAGCTGGCGCCGATTCGACCGGATATATAATTGCCAAAGTTTTTACGAAAGAAAATAGTCGCTGCAGGTTTGATCCTGTTCAGGCGGGCACGGGTATTTAAATCACCGAAATAATGGGCGACACCCAGGCCAGCCCCGAATTCACCTTCCTGCACAATAGCGTTTTGTGCGGTTAGTGTAGAAGCCGAAATGACTAGAATAAGTAACAGGGAAAAAAACTTTATCCTCATATACGGAAGTATAATAGTTCGGAATAAACTAGAACGGAAAAATAGCTATTTTCTTTCATTCATAGTCACAAAATTCAATAAGGAATAGACAATGGGCAATTGGCAAAAGCTGCTGAAGACTGGAATTTGGCGGTTATTTCCTGGCTCTTCGCTGACTGATCATTTTGTCAATTGCGTCTGTCCATTCCCCATGTAAGCTTATTATGAAGGGTTTGCAGGAAGTTGTTTTCGCTTAGTCTTACCAGGTTCACCGGAAAACTCTCTTTTCGTACGGCCAGCTGAACGTTTCTTCCGACCAACTCTCTCCTGGAATCGAGAGCGCAAATAATGTTCTCTGACCGGCTTTCTACTTCAAAGGAAATAATATTGTCGTCGGGAACAATCAGCGACCGGACATTGAGATTGTGCGGGGCCACTGGTGTAATGACAAAGCTGCCTGATTCGGGAAAAACAATGGGGCCGCCGCAGCTCAATGAATACCCGGTAGAGCCGGTGGGGGTCGCTACAATTAAGCCGTCTGCCCAATATGTATTTAAGAATTCACCATTGAGGTAGGTATGAATCTTAATCATCGGATCAGTATCCCTTTTATGTACGGAAAATTCATTCAGTCCATATGGAATATTTCCAAACAAAGGAAGATCTGCATCCAGGTGAATCATTGTTCGTTTATCGATGACATACGATCTTTTGGCAATTGCTTTTACAGCCATCATCACTTCATCGCGGCCAATGCTTGCTAAAAAACCTAGTCTTCCGAAATTGATGCCCATGATAAAAATTTCCCGGTCCCTGACAATGGTGACCGTATCAAGCAAAGTCCCATCTCCACCAAGACTTATGATAAATTCAATTTCATCAGAAAGATGTTCGGAAAGAGAAAACGTTTTGATGTCGGCCGGAAGATTGATCCTGTCTTTTATTTGCTCATAGAAAGAATGCCAGATAACTGGCACTATACCCAGTTTTGCAAGTTCATCGAAAAAGACCTGGACTTCATTCTGCTGCTCTTTTTCCATTACCCGGCTGTAGATGGCTGCTTTCATTAATTAAAAGATAGACTTTCTATGTAAAAATAGGCCGTTTTGACCTAACTGGTTAAATGACCATTCCAGCTTGAGGATAAAATCATACATAGTTATGATGTCGAGGCCAATCCCGGTTGAATAGAGCATTTTGTTGGGAAGAGAATTCTCACCCGGTTGCTCGTTATATACATACCCCGCGTTGCCATATATCTTTCCGTAAAAACTAAATGGAATCCGTTGAGGTATAAATTTTTTGAAAGCAGGACCCTTGATACTAAAACCGAATAACCTCTTGTTAAATGAAGCTTTCAAATAACCGGCAGCTACACCGTCAATGATATAATATTCATATCCCTGTAAGAAAACGTCACTGTACCCTAACATGTGGCTCGTAAAATATGGCTGGTCGAATGGGAGTTTGATAGCGGCGTATCCAATTAAAGTAAGAAACATGTTCTTGCCGGTGTGCCATATTCCTGTGGCATTCGCACTTACTTGCCATAAATTGACCTGTTTATCAACCCCCTTTTTGCCAAAAAAAAACTCCGCAGCATACCCTTTTGTCGGGTAAGGAATATAATCGAGATCGAAGTACGACATTCTATAATAAAACTCAGGGAAACTGACCGTAGTTCGCGATCCTACAAAATAATTCGGGTTAAGCTTTACAACTGTATCAGCTATTTCTTCCTTGATAAAGGAAAGGCCGAAGCGATGTCTTGTTTTTATGGCGTGGCGATACGTTAATTCGACCGACATATTCATAAACTTACGCAGGTAATTCTCTTCTTTCAGGAATGCCTGTTTATCATTTATCGTATTGTAATTAATCTCTTTGTTTTTTCCAATATTAAAACTTGTGTTCAATCCCCACTTCATGGCCTTGTCTATGTATAGCCTGTCATAGCTAAGAGCGATTTGTTTTGTATAACCACCGATGAACCATGCCCTGAGTTTATCGTTTCTGCCGGTGGCATTATAATACATCAGCTTGATACCATAATTTACCCGGGTGAGGCTCGCTTTTTGTTCAACAATCCATTGATTAAGATTTCGGTCAACGGGTTTGAAATAGGGAACAGGGAATAAATACCATCTTTCTCTTACCTGTACTAAAACATCCACATAATAGCCTTCAAAACCCTTCACAGCCACAACCACTTCATGAAATAAAGTTGTATTCATGAGGTTGCGGCGGGCTATCTCAAATTTTTTTACCAACTCCTGGAGTATATATTTTTCCCCGGGCTT
The DNA here is from genome assembly GCA_025450235.1 of Chitinophagaceae bacterium. Taxonomy (GTDB): domain Bacteria; phylum Bacteroidota; class Bacteroidia; order Chitinophagales; family Chitinophagaceae; genus VBAT01. The sequence continues at coordinate 11,283 of JANWHX010000061.1, forward strand.
CAGGGGAATCTCGCGGAGCATGATTTCCTCCCTTGTTTTCTTGTTTCCCACAAGTACAATTTCGCGAACGGTAAAAGAAGTATCAGCTTTCCGGTCTTGCGAAGGTGTAATCAAAACAGAGTCTGACTGAGTGGTAACTATTTTAGAATCTTCATTCCCGGGAACTTGTGCAGATATGCACTGGCAGAAAGCCACCGCAGATAAGAGCCATAGACAATATTTTCTACATCCCAACATCATGAGATAATTACCAATACACCTAAATTAAACGCATTTATTGATCTATGACTAAAGGTGAGCCAAAAATGTCAAATCTTCAGATAGTTCATCAGATTATCATAATTAGAGCGCAGTTCATTTGCGTATAGCTCTTCGCCGAAATAGTATTTTACGTCATATTCATAACGTTGAAAAGCTGCAACAATATCTGAAACATCAGGTTTGTTAATACGAATAGTGACACGCATTACGCCCGTCTCAGGATTATTCAAAGTATTTAACTGTGTAATTTGCGCATCATTGGCTTCTAATATCTTACTTATTTCTTTGAAAGAATATTGATTACTTGTCATTTCGAGCACGATAAGGCCACCGGGTTCGTGTAAGCTCATAAACTCTGAGGCAAACTTCAGGAGGTCATTATATGCAACCACGCCCGTTATATCATTATCATTATCGACAATGGGAACTACGCTCAAACCGTTCTCAGCGGCCACCTGGATTGCCCTTAAGAAATGTTCATCGCTTTTTACAGATGTGTTGGAAAATGATTGTTGCAATTCACTTAATGCTGCGTGATCATTATCTGACATCAGCAAGTCGTCTTCGCTGATGATCCCGATATATTTTTCACCGTCGACAATAGGAAGGTGTGCAACCTGATTATCATTCATCAGCTGCAGCGCCTGGTACACTTTGTCGTGCAGGCGCAGGTAAGGAAGAGTCTGGGATGATAAATCGTTCGTTAACATGGATAGCGGCTTTTATAATGTTTTCTGACAAGACCTAAATGATCAGGCAACTGTTGCAGGCTCATTAAGCTTTTTCAAAAATTTATGCAATATAGCATTGAACTCATCCGGTACTTCCATCATCGGCGCATGACCACATTTATCGATAAAATAGAGTTCACTGTTGGGGATCAACCTGTTAAACTCCCTTGCCACAAATGGCGGCGTGATCGTATCATTATTTCCCCATACTAATAACGTCGGTTGCTTGATTTGATTGAGTTCTTCCCCCAGATTATTTCTGATGGCACTTTTTGCTAAAGCAATGATTTTGATGACTTTCAACCTGTTTATAGTCATCGCGTACACTTCATCGACCAGTTCCTTGGTAGCCATCGCCGGGTTATAAAAGGTCAGCTCCGTTTTTCGCTTAATATAATCGTAGTCGCCCCTTTTAGGATAACTGTCCCCCATCCCATTTTCAAAAAGACCGGAACTACCTGTAAGTATCAATGATTTTATTCTTTCAGGGTGTTTTAGAACATGCACCATCGCCACGTGCCCTCCCAGCGAATTGCCCATCAGGTGAATATCTTTTAACTGTCGTGTCTCGATAAACCTGTTAACAAATTTCGCGAGTCCGCCAACGCTGGTATGTAAAATGTCCATGTCCAGCAACGGCAATATTGGTACGATTACTTTATAATAGTTCTTAAAATATTCTATCAGGCTTCCGAAATTACTTAATGCACCAAAAAGCCCATGTAAGAGCATCAGCGGTTCCCCGTTGCCTTCTTCGATAAACCTGAATTTGTCCTGCTGTCGGATTTCGTAGCTCATTTTCCAGGCTGCAATTAATTTGTGCTAAAATAAACGATTTGCCGCAAAAAAAAACCTGCCATGGCATGTCCGGCCTTAACAATGCAAAGTTAACACACTGAAGACCACTTTAGAAGATAAGTTTGTTGCCGATGCTCTATGATTGCGAATTGCTGTATAAAAGACGGAGATAAAACCGTTGAATTGGCCGGAAATACCAGATCAATAATAGTAACGCGGCGGTAATACTACTCAGTGACCAGTTATTTGGATAAAACACACCAATCGTTACTAATACAAGTATCACACGAATATATTCGAGATAGAATATCCACCGTCGCTGATCTAATATAGCCCCACTGTTAATAAGACTTAAGAGAATAAAAGATGATAACAGCATTAATTGCAATACCGACCAATAATGTACAAACAGCGCAACGACAAATAAAAGACAAATGGAAAAAACCGTTTGCGCCGTCACGTATTGACGCATTGCCAGGGTTGGTTTGTTATTACGATTGGGATGCAAATTTAAAAGCTTCCTTTCCAATATGGTCCTGTAGTTAGGATTAAGATCATCCGGCTTCCCGAACAAAACTTTCCACTTAGCCTTTATACCTCTTGCTTTCCGTAAGTTGAAATATATCTCAAGGGGAAAATGAAAATGTTGCCAGAGAAAACTATGACTGTTCAGTTGTTTGGTCAGACCAAAAACAATTTTTACATCCTTTCTTTCCTTCACAAACGTGCCAAATATTTTATCCCAGATAATCAGGACATCTCCATAATTCTTATCCAAATACTCAGGGTTGGATGCATGATGAAGACTGTGATGGGTAGGAGTTACCAATATTTTTTCAAACCAACCCCAGCGACCCAGTGCCTGAGTATGGATAAAAAATGGATACATTCCATGGATAATTAAGAAAGTCGAGACCATGATTGCAGGAAACCCCAGCAAGGGCAATATGCACCAGAACATACACCTGACCACTGACTGGAAGACCGTGATACGGGCGGAAACGGTATAATTGAAATTTTCACTTTGATGGTGCACGACATGCGCCGCCCAGAAAACATTGATCTCATGAGCCAGCCGGTGATACCAATACCAAACAAGATCTGTTGCGAGGAATAAAAGGAACCATGTTATTGCAGTTACCTTAATATTCAGCAGAGCAAAATTTTTATATACGTAATCGAAAACAAAAAAGAATAACCCGGTGGTGAAAATATCGAGGAGCCTTTCAGCTATTCCAACGTTCAGGTTGGCAACCGATTCGGCATATTGAAAAAAATTCTTACCCTTTCGTTTAGAATAATAATACTCTAAGCCGATAAAGAACATAAAGATCGGAACTGCTAATGCTAAGTAATTTAATTTCATAGCGTTACTTATTACCCCTGAAATTAGACGGAGCGAAAATAGTTGATTCTACCGGGATACCAAAACTTTCATAACCAGCTCATTTTATGGGATATATCTTCAAAAAAACGCTGTAATTCCACAAACATATTCTTGAAAAAAGGGAGAACCATACCCAGAGCATTGACAGCTCCCGGCCCCACCCGATTTACATAGGGATAGGTAACTGATCCGTGAATTGTTTCGGGCTTTAAGAGCTCCACTTGCGCAGCATAAAATAAAAGCACACTAAAAACAGCGATGTATATCACCGTGTAAAATATAATGCCTCCGAGCCTGTTCAGCCAGCCGAGCATGGCCACTTCTGCGGTACGTTGAATAAAGTTTGCGCCCAGGCGGACCAATAACACAACACCTACAAACACAATGATGAATGAAATGACAGGTAGCCACTCCCCGGAAATTTTTACCGAGTCACCAAGAAAGCCGGCTACGACAAGAGATAGTTTTATCGCGGCAGCCAAACCTATAATGATCGCTATAAAAGAAAATATTCCTACTATCAATCCGCGCCGGTAGCCCCTGAATACAGCGAATACAACAATAATGGCCAAAATAACATCAAGGATCATCGCGCGGTTTAAAAGTTAAACGTCAATGCGTTGGGATAAATACTATTTATTTCCTAAACAATCTTTAAACTTTTAAACCAAACTGTTATTTAGCAAGCAATTCTTTAACAAGAGAAGAAATGGTTTTGCCATCAGCCTTTCCTGCCAGTTGTTTGGTTGCGACACCCATTACCTTTCCCATATCGGCAGGAGATGAAGCGCCGGTATCAGCAATGATTTTTGATACCTCAGCTTTTAATTCATCCGGTGAAAGTTGTTTGGGCAAAAACTTTTCTATCACTTCTATTTCTTCCTGTTCTTTCTGAGCCAGGTCCGCGCGGTTTTGTTGCTGGTATATTTCAAGCGAATCTTTTCGTTGTTTGACCAGTTTTTGTAATAGTTTGGTCTCATCGGCTTCTTTTATTTCACCTCCAGCGCCTTCCGAGGTTTTGGCTAATAATATTGCCGCTTTAATTGCCCGAAGACTTCTTAATGCTTTTTCATCTTTGGCGAGCATCGCCGTTTTTAATTCACCCATTATTTTTTGTTCTAGACTCATGTTGCCAAAGTTTAGGAGTTCTTATAGTAGCGAAGACAGAAAGCCGGAGACAGAAAATCTGATGCCTGACCTCAGACTTCCGACTTCATTTTTCAAGCCTTATTTTCTTTTAATTGCTTTTCCCTGAATTTATGATAAAAACCGTGAGCAAACTTCTTCATCTCATCAACCATTTCCTGGTGATTTGTGGCACGACCGTAAGTATCAGCCATCGTCATCATGGTCTGATAAAAAAAGTCGGCCATCTCGTCCACCATCATTGTTTTGGTCCATAGATCAATCCTTAGTGCTGTTTTTTCTTCGGAGTCCCAGAAGGCGAGCATCATTGCTTTTGATCGTTGAGGTTTGTCACCTACTGCGTCCGTTGCTCTCCACACGATATTTTCAGGTACTTTATTTTCATCTGTTTCAACATCAATAGTTATAGTCGATTTAGTCATAAAAAAATTTGAAGGAGGCAAAGATACGCTTCAGGATGAACATTTTAATTGAACCACCCTTCCTTCGTCAGGGCAGGCTCCGTACATAGAACACAATAGAAGGAAACACATAGAATTCTATCCACACCTTTGGGTCCGAAAGATTCCTTTGGAGCGAGACAAGTTGAAGCCCTTTGTTCTATATGCCTATTGTGATTCAAATAAAGTCCTATGCAAATTTTCCGTGCATCCGTGGCAAAACTTAAAGTGATGCACTACGCAACGGCTTTCAATATGGCTTGCCAAAGCAATTCGGCAGATATATCCCAGTCATATTGATCTATGATCGTCCTTCCCTTTTGGATTAAGCGACCGCGCAAAGTTTCGTCTTTGTACAACAATATCAATTTTTCGGCAAAATCATGATGGTCGTTGGCATCGGCAAATAATGCTGCCTCCTTTGCTATTTCCTGCATAGCAGAATTTTTCGAAGTAATAACCGGTACATCGCAACACATAGCTTCCAATACCGGCACACCAAATCCCTCCCACAACGAAGGGTAGACTAATGCATAGGCAGATCCGATCATCTGCACCAATTCCGTTTCAGGTACGTATCCTGTCATCACCACATCATCACGGTATTTATATGTCTTCAGGATTTCAATAAAATCTTTATTCTTCCATGCTAACCTTCCGGTTAATACAAGTTTCCAGTTGCTCATCTGCTTTTTCTTGAAAATGGAAAATGCCTTTAACAGGGTAATGAGATTCTTGCGCGGATGAATGGAGCCGGCATATATAAAATATTCTTTACCATTTGTCATTTTAGTTTTCAAAGCTTCTTTTTCCGTCTCAGCCAGTGGATGAAAAATCTTTCGGGCAGCATTCGGTACGACCACGATCTTAGTCTCATCGATCTTATACTGCAATGCAATATCTTTTTTTGAAAACTCAGATACAGTAACAATACTTTTCGCCTTATCTAAGAATTTTGCTGTGTAATGTTTGTAAAAAAGATAATGCGATTTTGGAATAAAGGAAGGAAAATGAAGAAAAGACAAATCATGCACTACCAGGCATTGCGGAACTTTAGTAGTTAACGAACAAAAGCCATCGCAGGAAACAAATACATCCGCTTTATATTTCTTTAGCACTGCCGGTACTTTAAAATCATACCAATATTTCCATAATATAGGATGACGGGCAGGCGGGCCCGTAACAACAGCTTTTACATTTTCAGCAAACAAGAACCTTTTATCATACGGGCTGTCAAATATAAAAATGAATTGATGCCCGGAATGCGCGGTTGTAATGCGAATTAAAGTTTCATATAAGAAATGGCCATACCCTTCCAGGTAATCAGTTGCCAGGAAACGTGTATTTACAGCTATTATCATTTTAAATATTACAAAAGTAATAGTTGCATAACGATCGAAATATCTGCATTTTTTTCATTGGGGTTATTACGTTTATTCAATATCGTAAATAAGCAAACGGGTGACGGGTATTAGTTTCTTGTTTTTACATTTTGGTTTGACTGAAACTGCACGCATATTTTCTGTTGATATTCGTCTATTACTACCCATAAAATCGGGCATATATACCGTTGCAGGGGGGGCAATACAGGTCTACTTTTATCGTTGTGAAATCGTATTGTGCAACCAAAACAGTAACCTATGAAATGTTTGTACTCACGTTTTTTTAGCGTTACAATCATCATTCTCTTACTGACTTCGTTCAACCACCTTAGTTATTCCCAATGTTCCGGCGGCGGACCTGCAGGACAAACTGCCTATGATACTACTATCGCCTTCGGTTCGGGTGTTGTATCTACGGAGGTTAAGTTTCCCAAGTTTGATCCCCTGACAGGTATGGTTACATGTGTAAGACTGTGCGTGACGATTAAGGGGGTAGTCGATACTGTTGCATTAGAAAATTTTACAAATGCCCCGCAGAACGGGAGCTACACATACACAAGAAAGGATACTATTCGGGGGCCAGGCATCCCTACCTTTCTTACCAGTAGTGCCAACCTGAATTTTGGACCTTTTCCACTTGATGCCACTGACGGAGTATTTGGCTCCGGTCCGGACTTTTATTCAAATGGGCCCGATACGGTTCTAACAAGAGTATTATGCTCCAATATAAGTGACTCAGCTACTATAGCATCGTTTTATGGGGTCAATGACAGCGTTTCATATAATTATACTATTGATGCCGATGCCATTGGTTCTGTTACCGGGGGAAGTTCTTTAGCGTTTGTTTTAAGTTCAGCGCTGGTCAATTTTCATTTTGAATATTGTACCTGTCCTCCGCTGGTATTGCCATTTAATATCAATCAGTTTAGTTTAACAAAACTCACTTCAGATAAAGTTGAACTATTATGGTCGGGCTATGATGATCCGGAAGCTAACTATCAATATGAAGCCCAAATGAGTAGAGATGGGTATCATTTTACAAGTATAGGAACACTTGAAAAAAATGCGAATAATGCGGATCCTTATAGGTTAGTTTACAGGGCCACATCAGGCCAAACTGGTGCGTTTTTCTTCAGGATAAAGCAAATTTACTCAAATGGTTATGCCCGATATAGTAATATTAGGCAGGCGACTATGGAAAACTCCTATTTTCCAGCATTTACCCTGTATCCGAATCCTTCGAATGGTATTGTTGGTATTAAATTTGATTATATTTTAACCGGACATTTCAACATTCAGATATTTAATACGCAGGGACAGGTGAAAGTGAAGAAGGATATTGTGACGAACGGATCATCATATGTTCAATTGGCAACGATGGAAAGCGGTGTGTATTGGTTGAAGATCACAGATGTGAAAAGCCAAAGATCCTGCGTCAATCAACTTCTAATTAAATGACCTCTTAGGTGGAAGAGGATGGTGGCTTGTAAAAGGGGCCTTGGTTCGGGGCCCCTTCTTTTTTTCCTACATATTTGACGGAATAGCGCTCAGGCGTGGGTTTCAGCCTTCAGGGCTATTTTTGGGCCGGTTCAGATTACCAAGTCATACGCGAATAAATGCCAAACATTTAAGCCTGTAAACATTAGACATTTAATCCCTTTTATCTACATTTGCTTTATCACCAAATTGTTTTCATGGAATATAATACTACGAGAAATGACATGATAATGCGTGAATATGGCCGTCATGTGCAGAAAATGATTGAGCATGTATTGACCATTGAAGATCCGGAAAGACGCCAGAGAAACGCCCATGCTGTGATTGAATTAATGGGGTTTTTAAACCCACATTTGAAAAATGTGGAAGATTTTCGCCACAAATTGTGGGACCATTTATTTCTTATCGCGGATTTCAAACTGGATGTGAAATCTCCATATCCGATTCCGACACGTGAGTCACTCAGGGAAAGACCCGATCCCTTACCTTATCCAAAACGCCATCCTAAACACGCTCATTTAGGTAAAAACCTGGAAGTAATAATCAACAAGGCCCTGAAAGAAGAAGATCCTGACAAACGGTTGGGATTCGCCAATGCCGTTGCCTATTATATGAAGCTCGCTTATAACAACTGGCATAAAGAAATAGTACATGATGATGCTATTCAAAGCGAATTAACTGCCATTACAGACGGGCAACTTACTTTCACGAATACACCTTATGTAAAAGCTTTCCGTCCTCAGGATAACCGTGATCGTGACAGGGGCTATGGTAAACCGCGCCAGAAATTTCAGCACCGCAATAACGGCGGAGGCGGCGGAGGCGGAAGAAGAAATGATGGCCGTGACAACAGGGATAGGGGTGGTGGCGGAGGTGGTTTTAAGAAGAAGAGATACTAGATGCTAGATATTGGATATTAGTTGAATGGTTGACAGCTTCCTGTCAATCATTTTTTTTGCTCATTTTTATTTATGGTTTCTTTGTACCCGATTTACCAATCAACTAATCAACTAATCAACTAATCAACTAATCAACTAACCAGCTATCCAAATGTATTCCTTCGAAGTAACCGGTGGTAAGAAATTAAAAGGTGAAATAGTTCCGCAGGGGGCAAAGAATGAAGCCCTTCAAATTATCAGTGCCGTCCTGCTCACACCCGAAAAGGTCACCGTCACAAATATTCCTGATATTCTTGATGTCAATTTATTGATCGAGTTGCTGGGAGAAATAAATGTGAAGATCGAAAGGCCGCAACGTGATACTTGTATTTTCCAGGCCGACAATGTGAACATCGATTACCTGAATACCGAAGCATATAAAAAGAAAAGTGGCAGGCTTCGTGGTTCAGTCATGTTAGCAGGTCCGATGCTTTCACGCTTCAAAAAAGCGTTTATACCCAAACCGGGTGGCGACAAGATAGGAAGAAGACGGCTCGACACACATATAATAGGTTTTGAAAAGCTCAATGCCTCATTTGATTATCATCCTGAAGATGGTTTTTTTCACTTGCAGGCCCCAAACCTCAAAGGCAATAATTTATTGTTGGATGAGCCTAGTGTTACCGGCACCGCCAATATCATTATGGCAGCGGTAATGGCCAAAGGAAAAACAACGATTTACAATGCTGCCTGTGAACCTTATGTGCAACAGCTATGCAGAATGCTGATACGTATGGGTGCAAAGATCAGTGGTGTTGGCAGTAACATGATCGTAATTGAAGGTGTGACTTACCTGGGCGGAACAGAGCATCGTATGTTACCTGATATGATCGAAGTCGGTTCTTTTATTGGTCTTGCAGCTATGACCCGAAGCGATATTACAATAAAAGGTGCCGGCATTGAACATCTCGGTATTATTCCCGAAAAGTTTAAGCAGCTGGGAATTCAAATGAATTTCAACAATGATGATATTCATATTCCCTCACAAGAGAGTTATGCGATACAAACTTTTTTGGATGGATCAGTGTTGACGATCGCAGATCATCCCTGGCCGGGGTTTACTCCGGATCTTTTGAGTATTGTCCTTGTCACAGCCATCCAGGCGAGAGGCTCGGTGCTTATTCATCAAAAAATGTTTGAGAGCCGTTTATTCTTTGTAGATAAACTTATAGATATGGGTGCCCGGATTGTTCTCTGTGATCCACATCGTGCTGTGGTTATCGGTTTGGAAAGAGAACAGGCTTTGCGTGGCATTACCATGAGCAGCCCCGATATACGGGCTGGTGTAGCGTTGTTAATAGCTGCATTAAGCGCCGATGGAAAAAGTACAATTCAAAACATAGAACAGATAGATCGCGGTTACCAGGATATTGACGGGCGGTTAAAGAAACTTGGCGCTGATATAAACAGGATCTAGCATAAACGGGTAAAAGTACTGTTACATCGGCGAGATCGTTCTGTGGTGCAACGTAGTCTCTTTTATTTTGGTCACACCTATATGACCCGGTTTTATAAACTTTTATACGCTGTATTATTAGTCGTTATTTGTGGCATTGTAGTAGTTTCTTGCCGGAAAAAACTGCCCAAATGCGCAAACAATTGCGTTCCTATTACTATCAGCGGCA
>JANWHX010000062.1 GCA_025450235.1 Chitinophagaceae bacterium
AGAATAGTGAATTGGAAGAACTAGTAGTGTGTGATACAATTCCAATAAGAAAAGAGACATCGAAGATCAAAGTTATATCGGTTGCTGAACTCTTTGCTGTGGCAATTCGAAATGCGTTTGAAAATAAAAGTATCACGAGTTTATTTATTCATTCGCAACGAAGACAGGGTTTGTGAGAGGGAAGTCGGGAGGCAGGAGTGCAGAGTCGGGAGTAGTTAGTCGAGAGTCAAGAAACGTAAACATTAAACAACATATAATGAAAACAATTACAATCGAAGGACAACTGAGGACCGGATTCGGGAAGACCGCCACCCGACAACTCCGCTCTCAGGAACTGGTGCCTGGTGTAATTTACGGGGGTGCGCAGGAGATCAACTTTTATGCTCCTGCAACGGCTTTCAAAACTCTAGTATACACACCAAGTTTCCAGTTAGCAGAAGTAAAGATCGATGGCAAAACGTATAGGGCCATTCTGAAGGACCTGCAATTTGATAAAGTGAATGATCACCTGATTCATATTGATCTGCTGGAATTAGTTGAAGATAAAAAAGTGATAGCTGATATTCCGCTGAAGTTTGTAGGTTCAGCAAAAGGAGTAAAAGACGGAGGGAAGTTAATTACCAAGATGAAATCATTGAAAGTAAAAACGTTTCCGAAATACCTGAAGGAACAGATTGAAGTCAACGTTGACAATCTCGAACTCAATGGTAATATCCGTGTAGAAGATGTAAAAGAAGAGCATTACGAAATACTGAACTCGCCGCGAATTCCGGTAGCTTCAGTGGTTCTGACAAGACAATTGAAACAGGAAGAAGCAACTACGGGTCCGGCTCCGGGAACGGTTGGCGCTCCTGCAACAACTGCCGGCGCTGCACCTGCAGCTGGCGGCGCTGCTCAGCCTGCTGCGGCAGCTCCTGCGGACAAAGGGAAGGCTGCGGACAAAGGGAAAGGGAAAAAATAAATTCAAGACTATATTTCAAACCCGTATTTCAGTTTGAGATACGGGTTTTTTATTTGCTGGTATCAGGTTAGTGGTTCAGTTTGAATACCGCATCCCACAAAGACACAAAGCGCACTAAGAAATTTCAACTGGGAGTCAATACTTTGTGTTCTTAGTGTCTTTGTGGGATATATTTATTTTATTCAAGTTGGTGCAGTACCGACATTAGCGTAGTGGTTTAGTCTGAATGCTGATTCCGACAAAGACGCAAAGGGCACTAATAAATTTCAACTGGCAGCCAATACTCTGTGTTCTTAGTGTCTTTGTGGGATATATTTGTTTTATTCAAATTCATACAGTACCGACATTAGCGTTAATTAGTATTATGAAGTTCCTGATTGCTGGTTTGGGTAACATAGGTAATGAGTACGCTCATACAAGACATAATATAGGTTTTGATGTGGTGAATGCGTTTGTGACAAAGCACAAAGGAACTTTTCGTTCAGCGAGGCTGGCGTATGTCGCTGAGATCAAATGGAAGGGAAAAATATTTGTTTGTATTTGTCCAACTACTTTTATGAACCTGAGCGGTAAAGCAGTTAAGTATTGGATGGATAAGGAAAAGATCGCATTGGAAAACACATTGGTGATCGTGGACGAAGTGGCTTTGCCCATCAATAAGTTGAGATTAAAACCAGGCGGAAGCGATGGGGGACATAATGGATTAACGAGTGTGCAGGAATCATTAGGGACAACAGAATACGCAAGACTGAGATTTGGGATAGGTAATGATTATCCAAAAGGAATGCAGTCAGAATTCGTGCTGGGAAAGTGGAGAAAAGAAGAAGAGCCGTTGATAATGATCAAAATTAATAAGTCGGTTGAAACAATCGAAACCTTTGCTACTCAGGGAATAACGGCCGCGATGAACTGGATAAATAATCAGGATTTTTCATTATGATAAATCAAATGTATTACTTACTTTAGCATCTCTGACCCCCGTCCTGATATCATCAGGGCAAAATCCAATTGACATACTGAATAGCTGAATATATAGGATGAACAACCCTGTAGTAATGTATCCGATGTATTTAAAAAACAACCACGACTGTTATGAAGATCTTTTGCGTAGGCCGTAATTATTCAGCACATGCTGCGGAATTAGGCAATGAAGTTCCGGACGAACCTGTCATTTTCATGAAGCCCAAAAGCGCGATGTTGCAACCTCACACCCCATTTTATTATCCTGAGTTCACCAATGAATTGAACTACGAATGCGAACTCGTACTTCGTATCAGTAAGAACGGTAAATACATCCAGGAAAAATTTGCCAGTAAATATTATGATGCGGTTACCACCGGCATTGATTTTACTGCAAGGGACATTCAAAATGAATTAAAAGAAAAAGGCTTGCCCTGGGAAAAAGCGAAAGCCTGGGACAATTCAGCTATAATTGGTAAATGGATTCCTTTTACCAATATCAAAAACAAAAAGGATATCAACTTTTGCCTGTATAAAAATAAAGAGCTGGTGCAGCAGGGTAATTCCAGTCTTATGCTGCACAGTTTTGATGAGATCGTCGCCTATATCTCCAATTACTTTTCTGTGAACATCGGGGATGTAATTTTTACCGGGACACCCGCCGGCGTAGGTGAAGTAGTAGTAGGAGATGAGTTGGAGGGATTCATTGAAGACGACAGCATGTTTACGCTGGAGGTAAAATAAAATAATTGCCGTTCTGACCATCACTCAAACCAACTGCACCCAGGCCATCAGCGCAGGCTGATGGCTTTTTTTTGCCGGTGATGTGGCGATGAACTTATAAGGTTTTGGAGGTCTTCTCCGTCCGGGAGGTATCTTGATTGATTTCATTTTTCTTTAACAAAGGCGTATTTACATGAAGAAATCCCCTAATGAAAGAGGATTTTAAGTAGCGCGATCGGGAAAATTGTCTAACCAGGTTATCATTGATTTTCTTGATTTGTGAAAAACCGGTAAGGTAGAAGGCAATAGTAAAGTCAACTCTCAAAAAGGTCTCTTGGAAACTACACTCAGGAAGCGACAGTAATATCATGGAAGTAGTAAGACACCTTGAATAACTACCGCTAACGTGGAGTTTGGCGCAACGACCGGCTGAAGAATAAATGCTAATTTCAATATCAGTTGCCAGGTGCAAATGCAGGATGACTGTTGAATAATGAAAAGCCTTCACCCAATATTTGATCAGGAAGCATTAATTCCCTTGTTATGAAATCTCTACAGATCCTAATATTTACGATGAGCATGATGATGGCTTATTCTGGCTTTGCCTTGCAAAATCCGGGTGGAGACAGTATTTTGAACGTGAAGCTTTATTCAAAGATACTAAGCCAGGATCGTGACCTGATCATTCACCTTCCCCGCAACTATGATCCAGGCAAGAAATACCCGGTAATATATATTTTGGATGGAAGTTCTCAGGACCAGCATATAGCGGATAAGTTCGACAGCCTATCGAGTCTAACACGTGTGCCACAGACTATAGTCGTGGGCATTCCTAATATGTCCGGTGCAAACCGAACACTCCAATTAGTTCCACCTTTTATGCTTACTGATCCGGACAAACCTGAGAGCCCACCGGGAACGGCAGACATCTTTTTAGATTTTATGGAACTGGAGCTGATACCCTTTATCTCGGAAAAGTACGGAGCATCTGAGCTGCGTTCATTTGCTGGCAATTCAAGAGGAGGGTTGCTGGTCATGTATTCCCTTATTCATAAACCCGACTTATTTACAGGGCGATTCTGTTTCAGCACTCCTTTATGGAGACAAAATAATTTATTGGTTTCAAAGGCAAGCGAATTTCTCGCTTCAAAGAAACAATTGAATTCATTCCTATATGCGAGTGCTGGTGCCAACGAAACTGAAAATATAAAAGGCGGACTTGATACATTAACTCAGGTTCTTAAACAGAAAGCGCCTCTTGGATTTGCTTGGTATACCTATTATACACCCGGTGTGGATCACCAGTTAAATGCCAGGGTGTCTGCAACCGATGGCATATTGCAATGGGGAGAATTTCTTGGGAAACAAAACAACATCAAACAAAAGTGATCGCGGGTAGCTGACTTTCGTCATTGCAGATCGGTATCGTAATCATTGGTGGCAACTGGCTGCTAAGGTAAATTCGCCAAAAGAGCAGGTAAAATTCAATTGCTACTTAAAACGGATACAGAATTCAGGAGTGGCAGTTTAAGCTTATTTCTGCTTCGGAACCGAAAGCTATCACCCCGCATTCTTGGGCATAAACAAATTCCATATGAAAAAAATTATTGCCGCGTTCGACGGCTTAAAATATTCGCGAAGCGCTCTGGATTATGCTATATTTCTTTCCAGGTATTGTAACTTTCATTTGGTAGGAATATTCCTGGAAGATTTTACTTATAATAGCTACAAGATTTATGATTCTATCCGCAAGGAGGACAAACGTTTGAATGCTAAAGCCAAAATACTCGAAAAAAGAGACGCAAGTGCAAGAGCAGCTTGTGTATCAGACTTTGAGGCCGCCTGTCAAACTGCAGGGCTCGAATTCTCTATACATCGGGATAGGAACATTGCAACAGATGATTTAGTACATGAAACTGTGTTCGCGGATCTTCTCATTGTCAACTCATCGGAAACGCTTACACATGACGCGGAGAAATTACCTACGAGATTTATCCGCGATCTCCTTAGTGATGCTCACGCACCAGTACTTGTGGTACCCAGGCAGTTCAAGCCCCCCGAAAAACTGGTCCTCTTGTATGATGGAGAACCATCATCCGTCCATGCGATAAAAATGCTGAGCTATACATTAAGTGGCCTGGAAACAATGCCGGTAGAAATAATATCGGTGCGGGCTGCCAGAGACTCATCGCACATTCCCGAAAATAAGCTGATGAAAGAGTTCATGAAGAGGCATTTCCCAAACGCTTCTAACACAGTCATAAAAGGTTCGGCTACCAGCGATTTGCCCGGGTACCTGGCAAAACAAGAAAAGAATTGTCTTGTCACTTTAGGAGCTTATGGTCGCGGAGCACTTTCACGCTGGTTCAGGGAAAGTATGGCAGACATCATCATGAAAGACCTTAAGCTCCCTTTGTTTATTGCACACAGTAAATAACCTTAATCCCATTGCAGCCGGGAAGCTAACAGTTATAAATACAACTTACGAGCAGACTTAATGGTGTCCTCAATCTCCTGCTTTTCTTTCTTTCTAAAAATTCCGCGTAAGAAAAAATTATGCTGCAGGACTTCAAGATCATCATCCAGCTTTGTGAACTTGAAGCGAGGTTTTCCAGGATTAGTCTTAAGCTATCAGCCGCCTTCTGTTTATGCTTCTGCTTGCAGTCTGGAGGTTGTCCGCCACCACTGCAAACGCCTTTAAAACATCCCGGATATGAGAAACAGTTTCACCTGGCGGTTCATTAAGCTGTTCATTTCATTCACTCGTCAAAATGACTTTCAATGCTTTTTCTTTTGCTGCGTTTTGAAACGTATCATACGCGTTGATAATATCACTTAATTTAAAATGATGAGTGATTAGTTGTCTGGAGTTCAATTTTTTTGATTGAATTGTTTTAAGCAGCATCGGTGTAGTAACCGTATCCACCAATCGTGTTGTGATGGTAATATTATGTGCCCACAACCTTTCCAGGTGAAGCTCTGCACTTTTACCATGCACGCCAATGTTGGCAATCGTGCCACCCGGGGCCACCAGGGACTGGCATAGTTCAAATGTTGCGGGAATGCCCACCGCTTCAATCACGGTGTCTGCGCCTTTGTTCCCGGTAAGAGTTTTCACCCTCTCAATCGGATCTACTTTACTATTGTTGATAATTTCAGTTGCGCCAAATTTCTTGGCCACCGCCAGCCGGTTATCATCCGGATCTATCAAAATAATTTGCGCCGGAGAATAAAACTGAGCGGTGAGCAAGGCTGCCAATCCAATCGGCCCGGAACCAACTATCGCCACGGTACTCCCCGGTTGCACTTTTCCATTAAGCACGCCGCATTCAAAACCGGTTGGCAGAATATCACTCAGCATGACAAGGGCTTCTTCGTCACTTCCGTCGGGAATATGATATAAGCTGTTATCCGCATGAGGTATTCGCACATATTCGGCCTGTGTTCCATCGATCAAATGTCCTAATATCCACCCGCCATTTTCACAATGCGAGTACATGCCTCTCTTACAATAATCGCATTTGCCACAGGACGTAATGCAGGAAATTAAAACATGATCTCCCTTTTTAAAATTGCTTACAGCGCTGCCCACCTCCTCTATAATGCCGACACCTTCGTGTCCTATAATTGTTCCCGGTACAACTTCCGGCACATCTCCTTTCATAATATGAAGGTCCGTTCCGCAGATAGTCGTTTTCTGGATTTTGACAAGAGCATCTGTTGGCTCAACAATCGCGGGTGTTGATTTTTCCTCCCAGAATTTTTTTCCGGGGCCGTAATAAACCAGGGCCTTCATTGTTCTGCGACTTCCAGTTGAAGAAAGCGCTGGATTTTTTGTTTTACCGGGTATTGCTATTGCTGACATTTTGATAAATTTTAGCTGTTAAGAATATTTATTAAAACGCTCCGATTCGTTCCAGCACAAATTATGTTGTTCGCTATCCCGTCATCTATGATTTAAAACACCAACATCATTGACTTTACTCAATATTCGTATGTAATTGCCATATAGGCGATAATAATCATGATATAAAATGACGTGTGTCATCTACGGGAGTCTAAGTGAATCTTAAATTTATATTGCCCGATAAAATTGAATTATGATCATTTTTCACGACTGCCTTTATACAATCCTTGTTCCTTAAATCGATTCAAATGAGCACATTAATAAAAAGATTCAACGAAATAGCAGTCGGTGATGCGGATAAGGTGGGCGGTAAAAACTCATCCCTGGGAGAAATGTTTAATAAACTATCTTCCAGAGGTATTAATGTACCTGATGGTTTTGCAACGACCGCCCATTCATTTGAATATTTCCTCGACCATAATAAATTAAAAGAACCGCTTGCGCTGTTGATGAAGCAACTTAACAGGCAAGATTATTCTAATCTTAAAGAGATTGGAAGCAAGGCCAGGGAGTTATTCCTCAATGCAATCCTGCCTGGCGGTCTCGCTGAAGAAATCATTGAATCCTACAAAGAATTATGCAACGGTAGTAATTTGGCGGTAGCAGTTCGAAGCAGTGCGACCGCCGAAGATTTGCCGCAGGCCAGTTTCGCGGGTCAACATGAATCATATCTCAATATTGCCGGGGAAGAAGGATTGCTGAAAGCCGTCCAAAAGTGTTTTGCTTCTTTATATACCGACAGAGCAATCAAATACCGTGAGGACAATGGTTTCAAACATGAGCAAGTGCTGTTGTCTGTCGGCATTCAAAAGATGGTCAGGTCGGATCTTGCATGCGCAGGTGTCGGTTTTTCACTTGAGCCCGAATCAGGTTTCCGTGACATCATTCATCTAAGTGGTGTATGGGGCCTCGGAGAAAATATTGTACAGGGGGCCGTAACACCAGACGAATATTTTGTCTTTAAACCTACACTCAGAAAAGGAAAAAATGCAATTGTGCAAAAGAAACTCGGGGAAAAGGCAAAGACAATGGTCTATGCGGACAGGGAGAGTTCAAGTTCAACTACCAATATTGAAACTCCTGAATTAAAGAGACAGCAATTTGTATTAGATGACAAAGAAGTACTTCAATTAGCGAACTGGATATTACTCATTGAAGAACATTATCAAAAACCAATGGACATTGAATGGGCGAAAGATGGGATAACTGGCGAGCTTTTTATCGTACAGGCAAGGCCCGAGACAGTCCATTCACAAAAAAATCCTTTTTTGATAAAAGAATACAAATTGCTTGAAAAAGGTGAATTGCTCTCCGAAGGAAATGCAGTGGGAGAGAAAGCCATTTCGGGAATCGCAAGAATACTTCAATCACCAAAAGAAGCTGCCAGACTCAAAAAAGGAGATATCGTTGTAACAGACATAACAAGTCCTGACTGGGATCCATTATTAAAAAATTCAGGAGGAATTGTTACAAATAAGGGAGGGCGAACAAGTCATGCGTCCATTGTTGCCAGGGAATTGGGAGTGCCAGCTATTGTTGGGTGCAATAACGCAACGGAAAAGATCAAAGATGGAGAAATGATCACTGTGTCCTGTTGCGAGGGCAAGACCGGTCGTGTGTATAAAGGGAATTTAAGAATACAGGAAACCAAACTGGATTTTTCCCATATATCGAAACCGCAAACTACCAGGGCAATGATGATTGTTGGGGATCCTGACCAGGCGTTTCGTCTTTCTTTTTATCCCAATGACGGTGTCGGCCTGATGCGGATTGAATTCATCATTACCCATTTTGTCCAGATTCATCCGATGGCCCTGGTAAAATTCGACAGCTTAAAAGATGAATCAGCCAAACAAAAAATTGAAGAGCTGACGCATCGTTATCCCGACAAGTGCGGCTATTTCATCGATAAATTATCACAGGGTATTGCAACCATCGCTGCAGCATTTTATCCGAAAGAGGTCATTGTAAGAATGAGTGATTTCAAAACAAATGAATACGCCACCCTGGTTGGTGGAAAAGACTTTGAGCCCACCGAAGCGAATCCAATGTTAGGTTTTCGTGGTGCTTCCCGTTATTACAATGATTTGTATAAAGAAGGTTTCCAATTGGAATGCGAAGCGATCAAAAAGGTTCGCTATGAGATGGGATTGACGAATGTGAAGGTAATGATCCCTTTTTGCAGAACTGTGGAAGAAGGTAGAAAGGTGATCGGCGTTATGCGTGAAAATGGTCTGGACAGGGATAAAGATAATACACTTGAAATATATGTGATGGCCGAAATACCCAGCAATATACTGGATGCAGAAGAATTCGCGCAGGTGTTTGACGGTTTTTCTATCGGGTCAAATGACCTCACGCAACTTACGCTGGGTATTGATCGTGACTCGGCGATTATCAGTAATCTTTTCAACGAGCAAAACAGCAATGTTGAAAAGATGATTTCCATGGTTATTCAAAAAGCAAAGGAAGAAGGCGTTAAAATTGGATTATGTGGGCAGGCTCCGAGCGATTATCCTGAATTCGCTGCCTTCCTGGTAGAACAGGGCATTGATAGTATTTCCTTTAACCCGGATGCAATCCTGAAAGGGATTGAAAACATCCGGCGGGCTGAAGTATCTTTTTTAAATAAAGAAAAAAGTATAAGTGGCCCAGTATTGCAAAATAACCTGGAATGACTTGGGTGATTATCATAGTGCTGTTTATATGCCTCTTGTTGGGTTTTCTTTTCTTTTCACTGATTGTAGTGGAAGTTGATACGAGAATAGCAAAAGCGGAAGTCCGCTGGAAAGGCATAGGAACGGTTAAGATATGGTATGAAGATGACTGGTGGCTGAGTATGAAGGTTCCCTTTTACCGGAAGACTCTGCGGTTTACTGATATCAAAAAAGGATCAAAGAAAACAAAAGACAGTTCAGGGAAAAGAGGAAACAAGTGGCCCAAGATAATGCGAATGCTGAAGAAGACAACAAGAGTTATTAAAACATTCAAGTTAATCGAATGGCAGCTTGCTATTGACACGGGTGATTATTGTACTAATGCACAATTATATTCAATGAATTTTGTCACGCGGAAGTTCGGGCATTTAGATATCAATTTCAGAGGTGAGAACTTCCTGGTATTGAAAGTAAATAACCGGCCCTGGAAAATATTGTATGCCTTTTTGAGATAAAATAATTTTTAACCAATAAATTTTAATGTTATGGCATTCAACCTAGAAGAGGCAGTAAAACAACTTACTGATTTCTTTAAAACAGAAGCAAAAACGGAAACAGTGGTGGGCCAATCATTCCAATTGGGCGAGTTCACCTGTGTCCCTGTTATTAAATTCGGAATAGGTCTTGGGTATGGCAGCGGAGAAGGCAAAGGCGGCCAGGCTGGCAAAGGAAATGGTGAGGGGATTGGGGGCGGTGCAGGCGGAGGTTTGGGAGTTGAGCCTATTGGATTTCTTGCTACGCGAGGCGACCAGGTATCCTTTATTCCCACCCGTAGCAGCAAAGGTCTCAGCGCGGTTTTTGAAAAACTACCGGATTTAATGGAAAAAATGATGGACAAAAAAAAGGAGCAAAAGGTTTCTCAAACCGTCTGAATTCTGCAAGTGCAGCCGCTCGGTAGCGACTGCACTTCTTTTCTCTTTTGAATATTCGCCCGAAAATCAGGAAGCGAGTCCGCCGCGGCGGATATGAATCCAACGCTTAATGAGGCAGCGTTTTGATAAAAATCTCGCCCGGCTCCCCACATAAATTAAATGAGAAAATCCCCTGATGAAAGGGGATTTTTAAGTAGCGG
>JANWHX010000063.1 GCA_025450235.1 Chitinophagaceae bacterium
AACTCGAAATGAAGATCAGCCAGGTGGAAATGCAGGCGGACGGACGGAAAGCAACGTTTTTTTATATAGCTGACGGACGGGTCGACTTTCGCGAATTGATAAAAGTGTATGCTTCGGAGTTCAAATTAAAAGTGGAGATGCGGCAGATAGGAGCAAGGCAGGAAGCAGGAAAAGTAGGAGGAATTGGAAGTTGCGGTCGTGAACTGTGTTGCGCAACATGGCTTACTGATTTTAAATCGGTGAATACAGCCGCCGCCCGGTATCAAAATCTGTCTATCAATCAAACAAAACTCAGCGGACAGTGTGGACGCCTGAAATGTTGTTTGAATTATGAACTCGATACTTACCTTGACGCCTTACAACATTTCCCGGATAACTGCGACACACTTCAGATAGCCAAGGGCAACGCGTTCCTTATTAAGAAAGATATTTTTAAGAACCTGATGTGGTACACCCTGCCGGATAGCACCAAGCAATATCCTGTGACACTGGAAAGTGTCAAGAAAATAAAGGCGCAGAATCTTCAAGGTGTTATTCCAGACGCATTGGAAACAGTAGAAGTAACTTCATCGAAGCCAAAAGAAGTTGAACCGGAATTTGTCGATGTAGTCGGACAAACAACTTTGCGCAGCCTGGATAAATCAGCCGATAAGAAACGACGCAACCAACAACAGCAACAAAGAGGACAGGGCCAACGTCCACAACAAAGACAACAGGGAAGTAATCAGCAACGCAACCAGCCTGACCGGCAGTCAGGCCAGCAAAAAGGCCAACAGCAGAATCCTAACCAACAAAGAAACCAGCCTGACCGGCGTGGAGGTCAGCAACAGCAAAGAGGCCAACAACAAAACCCCAATAGAAACAAGCCGAACAACCCCGACCGCCCGGCAGGACCGAATCAGCAAAGACCACCGGGGGATAAGAAGTAAGTTGCAAAAATCCGAAATTCGAAATAGCTGATCCCGATGGAAAGACTTTTTCGGATTTCGAGCTTGGGATTTCGGATTTATAACTATTTGCGGAACTCGTATTCATAGGTATAGTTCACTTCAGGATCAGCAACCCCATCCGTCACGGAATTAATTTTTGTTTTTGAGATGAGACCTTTTGGTCCATAACTATATGTTTGTGTCCATTTATAATCTCCCTTGCTTACTATTTTGATTAATTGGCCGGCCGCACTGTAAGTGTATTGCTGATCAACGACCACTCCACCGTTGTCACCGGCTTTTGATTTTATCTTTAATAAACGCCCCTTCGCATCATATGTATAAATCCTCTCAGTTCGATCCGGTGAAACTGTTTTTGTTGTTTTACCCGCCTTATCAAAATAAGTCAGATCAGTCATCCCAAAATTCTTATCCGTGTTACTGATCGTATAACTGCCATCTGGCTTGTAAGTGTACACTGCCGTTTCAGTCTCTTTTCCATCAGCCCCGTACCTTATCCGGCTAATAACCTGTCCCTTTGCATTATATTCATAGCCGTTGCGCCGGTACAGCTCGCCGTTATGGTACTCAGCCGTATCATTACCCTTCTCATCATACCATATTTCAGTTGTCTGCATCGCTTCATCAGCCTTGGTAACGGACAATTTTGAAAGCTTGCTTATTTTGAATTTTTTTATTTCCTGGGGAGAGTATTGTGCAAAAACCGAAAAAGAAAATACAAGGGCAGTTAGGGTTAGCAATTTTTTCATATTGTGATAGAATGATATTTTGATATTGGGATATTGGGATAGTATGATATTGTTATATTAAAATCAGCAAAGCTATAATCTTTTAGATACCCAATGCGCGGTAGATGGCGTCCTGTATCTTTCCTCTTATAAACATTTGCGAAAGCTTATTGTTATCGCGGGTGGGGTAAACACGGTTGGATAAGAAAATATAAACGAGATCATATTTTGGATCTACCCATACGCATGTGCCTGTAAAACCGGTGTGTCCAAATGTTTCAGGCGATACGCTGCTGGCTGGATACGGCTCCTTCCGGGTGGCATTGTCTTTTTCCGGTTTATCAAACCCAAATCCTCTCCGGCTTATGTCGCTGTGATAAGAAGTAAAATACCTGACCGTTTCCGGTTTTAAGTACCTGTCGCCGTTAAACGATCCACCATTCAGTAGCATTTGATAAAGCATGGCTAGATCATAAGCATCGGAAAATAAACCCGCGTGGCCCGCAACTCCGCCGAATAATGATGCGCCTTCGTCATGCACATCGCCCTGGGTGGTTTGCCTCCTGAAATGTTTTTCCGTTTCAGTCGGTACCATACGATCAACAGGAAAACGGGTTCTTGGTTTGAACCCTGTAGTGGTCATTCCTATCGGGTTGTAAAAATTCTTCTGAACGTATTCATTCAGCGTCAGACCTGACAATGCTTCAACGATCTTTCCCAGGAAAATAAAGTCATTGTCGCTATACACATATTTGTTGGATGCGCCTAAAGGGCTTTTTAATATGCGGCTGAAGATCGTATCATTCCAATCGTTTCGCAGATAAAGATTCTCTGCTACACGAACAGTGAACCCGGGTTTTGATTTGGCGCTATAAATTTCTGGATTAGGAATACCAGTAACGGAATCTATCGTTTCTCTATAAAACGGTATGAAGGGGACCAAACCGGCCTGGTGCAGCAAAATATCTTCGATCTTCAGATTGGCCTTATCCGTTCCTTTTACCCAGGGAAGATAATCGCCTAATTTCTTCCTGAGATCCAACTTGCCTTCTTCATACAACTTCATTACCGATACGGTCGTGGCGGAGATCTTTGTAACAGACGCAAGATCAAAAATGCTTTCAGGGCTCATAGCGGGTGAAGCCTCATACTGATAATGGCCAAACGATTTATGATAAACAATTTCTCCTTTATGAACGGCGATCACCACGCAGCCGGGAAATGCTTTTTTATCGATGGCATCAGCGGCAATAGAATCCACTGTATAGAAAGGGTTAGGTTGAACTTTTGCGACTCCAGGCTTAATGCCGCCATGCACAATTCCGGCGCCATATTTAAAGTTACAAACAGAAACAGGTAAGGTTCCTTTTGTGACGACCGTGCCCGATAACAAATCGGCTGCTGCATTGCGGGTAATATCATCATCCTGGTAACAGGCAATCAAATTTTTTGCACTACAGAAATTGGGAAGAGCCAATACATTTCCAAAAACAAAAGTTGCTGTGTTCAATGATTGAAGATTTTGAACCAGGCTGATTGCAGCGGAGCTTATCATGTAATTATTGGCCGGGCGAAGATTGTAATTGTGTACTCCTATAACGACAGCATCATAATTACCGGACTTAATATTGTTGAAAATATTTTCAGCCCGGGAACTGCTGTCTTTATAACTAAGAAAATAAGTATCTGCTTTCCATTCTTCTGACAGTCTTCTTCCAAATTCATTATAAATCGAATCTCCAATGCAGACATGCGCCAGTTTTTTTCCGGGTTTAAGCGGGAAAGCATCAGAGTTGTTTTGTAATAGTGTGATGGTTTTTAAAGCCGCTTCATATCTCACGGGGTTGGTCTTAGCATTCAGGTCATTCAAGAGATTATTGAGATCAACAGGTTTTGTTTCATTCAATCCCAGTTCATATTTAGAGACCAGGACCTTTTTTACTTTAGCATCGATATCTTTCCAGCTTATTCTTTTATCATTGATTGCCTGTTTTACGGCGCCGATCGTTTCAGGAACGCTGGCCGGTAAACAGAGCATATCGTTGCCGGCGATCAATGCTTCCACGGCGATCGTGCCACCGGGAAAATATTTCGCCACACCTTGCATCTCCAATGCGTCGGTAAATGTCAAACCATTATAGCCAAGATCATTCCTAAGCAGGTTCGTGACATTGTTTTTTGAAATGGAAGTGGCCCGGTTCGCCGCTGTATCGATAGAAGGAATATATAAATGAGCGATCATTACACTTCCCACCCCGGCCTTAAAGATCGCCCTGAAAGGCATCAATTCTAAAGAATCCAGCTGGGCCATTGATTTATTCACCGCAGGAAGATCCAGGTGAGAATCTACATCTACATCGCCATGACCGGGAAAATGTTTGGCACAAGCCATAATGCCGGCGTCCTGCATCCCCTTCATGTATGCCACACCAAACCTGGCAACCTTGTTTTTGTCTTCTCCAAAAGAGCGATACCCGATAACGGGATTATTAGGATTGTTATTGATGTCAACTACCGGTGCATAATTCACATGCACACCGATCCTTTTGCATTGGTCCCCCACCGCCTTTCCCATTTTATAGATCAGTTCTTCATCATTCATGGCACCGAGGGTAAGCTGGTATGGAAATTTGTCAATGCTGTCGAGTCGCATTCCCAGACCCCATTCACCATCGATCGTAATCATCAATGGAGTTTTAGCCAGGCTTTGATAGAAATTGGTAAGATTGGCCTGTCTTACTGGCCCACCCTGGAAAAAACATAATGCACCTACGTTGTATTGCTGTATATCATTTGTCACCCTGGCCACATGATCAGGCCCAAGATTGGAATGTGCCCTGATCACCATCAGCTGGGCGATCTTCTGATCATCGTTCAGTGAATTGAAAACACTATCTACCCATTGGTCCTTATTTAATTTGCTCTTGTATTGGCCAAAAGAAAAAGCGGGAACGAAAATTAAAAGGAACAATGATTTCACCAACTTGTAATTCATAGCGCTCTGTTCTTTGAAGAGGGCTAAAATTAATTCATTTACTGCGAAACTATTGTGATGGAATCTTTAAAATGAAAATGACCAAGCCAAAGGACTTGTCATGCCGTCGCAGGAGGCATCTGTCATTTGAACGCGGGAAGTAAATTCTATAATTCTTTTATCCAGATATTAATCTCATGTGGTGCCGCCTCATCGCCACCGAAGTAGGGATAAAGTCTATAACCAACAGCTGTTGGGGTAGTGCTGCTGCGGGGCATCGTTTTACTATTCTCATCCAGGGAGAAGATATAGTTCGATTCGTTGATTTTAATAGAACAGGTGTATTCAATTCCAATACGTATCGTTCCCAGTTCTTCATAACTCATTACGCTGTTGTTATAGGTATAACCAAAAAGATGAAGACTCCCTTCGCTCCACCTCCAGCCAAACCGGGCACTGAAATGGTGATGGTCATCATTGTTGTCTGAAAACCCGTACAGTTTATTTACATCAAGCTGGTTGTTGGAAGAGGCAGTTTGATAAATGGCCGAGCTATCAAACTTTACTATAAATTTTAATTCGTTATAATCGGTTTGTTTATACACAGTTTGATCGCAAAATTGTTGGCCTGCTTTGATGGTATATTTAATAAACTGTGGAGACGAGTTTCCCGGATGATCAACTGGAATAATAGCTTCCTTTGATTTGTCACAGGATGACAAAATGAAAATTAAAATGCATCCCGGGAGAATATGTCGGATACGGATTTTCATAATATATTATAACGGAAAACGGCGCCCCGCTTGTATCACAGACCACGTCTTTTGACTCCAGGTTGGTAAAACTCCGAAGCATTTAATAGTCATTGCCCGCAAATCATGTATTTTTAACGCCCAAAATAAAAATGTTGTGCCCGACAAGATTGTTTTACTGACCGATAATATCGCCAACCAGATCGCAGCGGGGGAAGTGATCCAGCGGCCGGCAAGTGCTGCAAAGGAATTGCTCGAGAATGCGGTGGACGCCGGCGCCACTGATATTAAATTAATCATTAATGATTCAGGTAAATCTTTGCTCCAGGTAATTGATAATGGAAGTGGCATGAGTGAAACCGATGCAAGGATGTGTTTTGAACGTCACGCCACCTCGAAGATCCAAACTATCGAAGATCTTTTTCATATTCGCACGATGGGTTTCCGTGGAGAGGCACTGGCATCTATTGCAGCGGTGGCCCAGGTGGAATTAAGAACCAAACGGGCTGAAGATGAAACAGGAAGCTACCTGGAAATTGAGAACAGCCTGGTAAAAAGACAAGAACCTGTGGCTGCACAGCAAGGGACCAGTATCGCGATGAAGAATTTATTCTTTAACGTTCCTGCGAGAAGAAATTTCCTGAAAAGCAATGCAGCCGAAATGAGGCATATCGTTGACGAGTTTACGAGAGTTGCTTTGTCATTTCCACATATTTTCTTTTCACTAACCAGTAACGGTCAGCAATTGTTTCATCTTGAAGCAGGAAGTTTGAAGCAGCGAATCATCCAGTTGTTGGGGAATCACTATAATACAAAACTTGTGACGGTGAACGAAGAGACCGATTACCTCAACATTTATGGTTTTGTAGGCAAGCCTGAAACCGCAAAAAAAACGAGGGGCGATCAATATCTTTTTGTCAATAACCGGTTTATTAAAAGCGCATACCTGAATCATGCGGTGATGAACGCCTACCAGGAAATGATCACCGGGGATAGTTTTCCGCTGTATGTTTTGTTTATTGACCTCGACCCGGCGCAGGTAGATGTAA
>JANWHX010000064.1 GCA_025450235.1 Chitinophagaceae bacterium
ATACCGGCAGAATCCTTTTTTAGCAATCCCTGGTCCTTAAATTCCCAGATGCAGCCACCTATCACACGTTTTGTTTTTCTCCACTGATCCCAGAACTCTTTAATATTACCTACACTATTTCCCATGGCATGCGCATATTCACAAAAGAAAATAGGTCGTGTGTCCCCGTTTTTCTGATTGACTAATAATGGTGCTGTATAATCAGAAGGATACATTCTACTTATCACATCCACGTAATACTGATCAACCGGATTTTGAATACGATGTGAGTGATCATTGGACTTTAAGTAACGTGGATCGGAAGGATCAATGTACCCTTCTTCTTTCGGGCTGCCCATCGCTGGTTCATAATGCAGCGGTCTTGTCAGATCAAAATCATGGATCCACCCGGCCATCGCCGCATGATTAGGACCACTGCCTGCTTCATTACCGAGGCTCCAGAAAATAATGGAAGGATGGTTCTTATCACGCAGGGCCATCCGGCTGATCCTTTCTAGATAGGCACCCGTCCACTGTGCATCATGACTTAGTTTCCCACCCAAGCCATGTGTTTCAAGATTTGCTTCATCAATTACCATGATCCCAAACTCGTCGCATAAATCTAACAAATAAGGATCGGAAGGATAGTGGCTTAACCGGAGGCAGTTAAAATTGAATTGTTTGATCGTTCTCACATCCTGCAGAATATCTTCTCTTGACAAAGCTTTTCCTTTTGTAGGATGATGATCGGGGCGATTGACACCATATAAATAAGTGAGCCTGCCATTGATAAGTAGCTTACTATCGGATTTCCTGAATTCAACAGAACGAAAACCCAGTTTGCAGGTTTTTACTTCTAACACCTGGCCGGTACTATCTTCCAGGCTCAAAAGTAATTTGTAGAGATTGGGTTCCTCGGGACTCCATTTCTTAGGATCAGTTATAGTTGCTTCCAGCAGACCAAATTTTACCCGGTCTAATCTTGGGTGAATTTCATTGATGATATCATCTGCCTTCCTCGTCAATGGCCTTTCCATCACTGGCTTGTCGTTACTATCATACAATTGCGCTTTCAACACATAGTCCGTTACTTCATGACCTGTTAAATTTTCAATTCGCGGGCGAATACTCAGTAATGCATCTTTGTACTCCTTATCTAATTTAGTTTGATAATAGAAATCGGCAATTCTCAACCGCGGCTCTGCATGCAGGTACACTTCCCGGTGTATACCACTCAGGCGCCATTGGTCCTGGTCCTCTAAAAAGCTGCCATCGCTCCATCTTATTACCCAGACCGAAATGATGTTTTCTCCATCCTGCAGGTAAGGACTAATATTAAATTCGGAGGGAAGGAAGCTATCTTCTGCATAGCCGGCAAATTTTCCATTCACCCAAAGCTTATAAGCTGAACTTACTCCGCCAAAATGAAGCGTAATATTCATGTTTTTCCAGGCGCTGGGGATGGTAAACGTTCTCTGATAACAACCGACTCCATTATAATCTTTCGGAACATGCGGTGGATTTACAGGACGAAATGGATATACGGCACTTTTATAAATAGGTTTATCATAACCCTGCATTTCCCAGTTGGATGGAACAGGTATTTTTTTCCAGCCACTCACCCTGCTCCTGAAAAAATCCTTTGGTTCGTCCCCGGGTTTTAATGCAAAAGAAAAATCCCAATCGCCGTTCAATGAAATATATCGCCCACTTTTTTCCCTGTTATTTTTCAATGCATCATTAACGGTGGCATAAGAGTAAGCAGTTGCTCTTGATACATCACGGTTGATGCCACTCACTGATGGATCCTCATATGGCTCACTATTGTAAATAGATGGTGCGACTGGAACAGCTGCGGGAGTTTTGTCTACCAGTTGGGCATGCGAGTGGTGAGTTGTGAGTAGTGAGTAAAATGCTACAAGTAATATGTAAAACTTTTTCTTCATTTAATATTTCTCCAATATTTGTTCAATACCGAACTGAACCCGAAATGGAACGTTCCCGGGTTCCGTCGCTTAGTTCCTCGTCGGGGCAGGCGCAACGGAAGTTTCATAGTAGCAATACCGCAATTGCACATAATTTAAAAACAATTTATTTTTTCATTCTCTAAGTTTTATCGTTGCTTAATTCTTTTACTGGTTTTCTTCTCCAATAATTCGCCAATATGCTTCCACTGATATTCATCCATGGACTGAAAACGGCAGCGGGTAATCCCACCGTTCCGAGCTTCCCCATACTGCCTGCCAATCCACTAGCCATGCCGCCGTTTTGTAAACCTACTTCAAATGCAATGGTGCGACTGGAGTTTTTGTCCATTCCAAACAGACGGCTTAGCCAGTAACCAAAGAAATAACCCGCTGCATTGTGAATGACAGATGCTATAAAGAGAAGCCCTCCCACTTTCACCAGATTATCGCGGCCGGCAGCCGTAGTAACGGTTGTAAAATAAATAATTCCAAACATGGAGATCAATGGCATTAATTTATCCAGTTTTGGAAAGCGGCGATATAAAAAATTATACAACACCCCTGCAAGGACTGCCCCTGAAAAAAAGCCAACCATTTCCAATGATTGAAGTAAAGGCTTTGATTGAATGGTTGTTTTAAAGAAACTATTTAACCCAAGCGGCAAGGCTATCAGCCATAACATACAGGCAACAGCGATGAAATAGATCTTTTTCTTTTGGCGAGGCGAGGCCGACTTTAAGAAATCATGGAGCAATGCAGCGCCAATAGGGACGATTATTATTTTTATGATCTCCAGCATCATATCCACGAATTTTACTTCGATAAGCGTTCCTGCCAGCGTTTTCATTAATAAAGGTGTGAGAAACGGGGCCGCCAGTGTAGCCATCGCTGTTACGATGACAGATAATACAAGGTTTGCTCTCGCGAGATAGACCATTACATTTGATGCCAGCCCGCTGCTGCAACTGCCGATCAAAATGATACCAGCCGCTATCTCAGCTTCGAAATGAAAGATCTTTGTAAGCAATAGTCCCATCATCGGCATGATGCTGAAATGACAAAACAAACCGACCAATACACCTTTACCGGTTGACGCAAACCCTCTAAAATCTTTCAAACTCATGTGGGTGCCCATTCCAAACATTACTAATTGAATAATAATTAAGATGAGCCATTTATCGCGAAGGTCCACGTTGCCCCAATGTGTAAACGCCTGGGGATAGATCATACCGGCAACAACCGCCGATATGATCCAGGCCGTGTATTGATAACCTTTTAATGAGGGTATTGAGCCCAGCCCGACGGCAAGGCTCACCGCTGTGATCAATGCAAAAGGATTGTAAATAGCAGGTGCCTGCATTACGATTGCAACTACCAACACAACGGCAGCAAAAGCACTGAAGACCAAAAATATTTTACTCCATTTTTTCATTTCAGACAACTTACCTATAGGAACGCCTCGTTTTGCCGGGAAGGCGATAAGATAAAGTAATCTATAAACCAATTCTTACCGTCTTTTCGCCTTACCGGCTAGTCTAAAAACAGCACATTACGGCCGCTATTATAATACTGTTGCTAAATACTGAATCGCAATGGGTGGACTGGCCAATATCGGGACCTTCCTGTCATCATCACTCAATGCATCCACGACCCTCGCCATAGATGCCTGAGCCAATACGATCACATCTACTTTTCGAACGAGGTCCTTTAATGCTGCAGCTACTTTGGCATCATGGGTTGCTCCATCACCGCTCATCAACGCATCAAATGCACCTTCACACAATACCGAAGTCAATTCAATTTCCTTTCCTGCAATGGCTGCCCTCCTTCTTACCAGGTCACTTGTTGGTTGCAATGTGGTAGGTAATGTGGCAATCACCCCGATCCTCTTTCCTGTTTGCACTGCTTTATCAGCCATGGGCTGATCTACTCTCAGTACCGGCACTTTCGTTAATGCGGCCGATGCTTCGACTGCCGCTCCGATGGATGAGCAGGTGAATAATATATAGTCTGCTCCCGCATCTTGTGCCGATCCCGCATAGTTCACCACTCTTCTTGCCGTAGCCGGAGTTAACTCGCCGCAACTGATCACATTTTTTATCAGACTGTCATCTACGATGTTGAATGTTTTTACGTTTGGTAAGTATTTATTGCACAGCTCAGCAAACACGGGTACCAACGTGGCTGATGTATGAATCAATCCTAATGTTTTTTGTTGCATATTTTTTAATTGATCTCTTTTATTTAACCAGTTTATTTGCTACTATGATCGCCTGTTGCGCTGGCCCCGACGACGAGGAGCGAAGCGACGGAACTGGGGGTCGCTCACTTTATCGTTCGGCTCCCTGCCCGACTGACTTTTATTTTACCATTGTGGTCAGGCGGGGCTAGTCAGCAACCCACCCCATTTTCTCAAAGCACTTAAACTCTTCAATTCGCCCCTCCAAGGAGGGGATGTGTCCTATTTTCGTAGCTCACATTTTTTTCTTCCGACTCCCGGGTAGAGACAAGGCAAGTCTTGTCTCTACACATGACCGTTCATCATCACCATAAAATAATCCTCATCACCCACCTGCCCTCCTTTAAAATTTACTTCAAGGCCACGAATACTTTTATTCTTTGAAAATGCTTTACACAAGGGTGCTCCAATCACCAGCGGAGCGATCATCTCCACTGCCTCAATATCCATCGCTCTTGCTGCATAACTGCTGGTATCACCGCCTGAAATGACAACCCTTTTAATTCCGCAACTGCTCGCTGCTTCTTTAGCGATAGTTCCTAATGCAGTTCCCAGTTTTTCAGATGAAAGATTCTGCTTTTGCTTTTCACCGGTATGAACTATTACATTCTTTTGCCGCCCCAATAATTCATTCACCTGCTTCATTGCGTTAATATTTACCGAATCGTCATTACAAATCTTTACTGCATCCAGGATCACTTCTTCAAAACCATTTGCTTTGGCAAAGGCTATTTGTGCTGCGGTAACCGGTGAGCAACTTCCTGAGATGACGAACAATGGTTCAGCCTTATCAACCAGTTTCCATTCCGGTATTGGCCTTAATACTTCTTCTTTATTCCAGTAATTGCCTAGAGCCATTTCAATACCGGACCCGCCTACCGAAAATAATTGTCCGGATTCATTTTGTTGCATATTCAACCATTCCCCGATTTTCAGTAATTGACTTTCATTCATTGCATCGAGCAACATAACTTCTTCGCCTGTAATATGGCTAAGCCACACTTCTTTTGGCATTTCCTGATGAACACTATCGATTAACCCAATCCTTCTGTTCGTCTGCCTTCCTAAATGAGTTCTCAAATCACTTTCATTCATCGGCGTGACCGGGTGTTTGCTCATAGAAGGATGTTTATCGATCCGATAAATTTTTCCATTACTCCCGATACCCATTTTTGCAAACAAGTTTCCAAAAACACAATATCTTCCCAATACCGGCGTGCCACCCAAGACGGGAATGAGTTTATGACCGAAAACCCCTGCCCCGCAATCAATCGCTTTCCCTATGCTGCCAACAGCAGGTGATGAATCGAATGTCGAGCATACTTTATAGTGTATATGCTTTGCCTCTGTTGCTTTCATTCGTTCGAATGCAGGAACTAATATTTTTTCCATTGCTTCGGGATTCAATGCTCTAGTTTTCCCCGCCACGCCATAGGCCTCCAGGCCTTGAAATGAATTCAGTTGCTCAATTGTCGGCGGGTCGATAAACAAAATTGTTCTCGCGCCTGCACGGCAAATGAATTCCAGCGCATCAGTAGAACCGGTAAAGTCATCACCATAAAAAGCAAGTAGTATGTTGTTTTTTTTGCTCAATTTATTTGTTTCCGAATTTTTCTACTGATTTCCCAAACTCAGGATACAATTTTGCTGCATCCTGCAACCTCAACCCATCCACGGCTGCTTTCCAAGCCTGTTGCAAAGCCACTACTCCGGCTGCTGGTCCCATCGGATGTGCCATTATACCACCTCCTGCCATGTATAACAGATCAACAGTCCGTGTCCTGCGGTACGTTTCGAAGGCCTGCCCACCCCATTGACCCGATGATACGACCGGCAAGATTGTATTGTGATCAAACATTTTTGTAAGGCAGGACGTAATTGAATTCACGACACTATCATCGCTTTCCCAGAATTTATTCTGTATCCCATTTACATGCAACTGATCAACACCGGCCAATCGCCATAGTTTTTGATAGGCTTTAAAATCAATACCCAGTAAAGGATGTCGTGTCAGCATGCCCCAGCCATTGCGATGAGCATGAATAGGCAATAATCCGTGGTCACATATTTTTTTAGCGGCAGATAATCCAACACTATTGATACTTATCATTGCACAGGTGCCGCCACTTTCAGCGATCTTTTCATAGCGGTGCAACATTTCGTCTATTTCTCCACTAATGTTGAAAGCAAACATTACTTTCTTACCTGTTTTATCAGCATGTATATTGATGACCTTCATCACAGCATCCAGCCGGTCATCAAAATTTGAATTGGCAGAAGAAGAAAGCAATTCATCATCTTTGATAAAATCAATACCGGCTTCTGCCAGGGTCTTAACTATGCCTGCAGTTTGCTGCACCGAAAGCCCGATAGAAGGTTTTATGATCGTACCTATTAAAGGCCTGTCGTGTACACCTGTCAATTTTCTGCAGCCGTCAATACCAAATGCCGGCCCGTTATAATGTTTTCCAAAAGAAACCGGCAGGTCAATATCCATTAACTTCAGACCGGTGAATTGGGTGATCTCATATAAATTACCCTGGAGTGTAGATACCATGACCGGCAGGTTGTATCCAAAATTCTCAATACTCCATGACACCTTTACAATAGCCCGATGATACTTGCCTTCTTTACTTACTGCTCCCGGAATAGCAGGTTCATTGACTGTTTCCAGTAATTCCACAGATACCACTCTCGCAGCAAATCGTTGTTTCAGTTCTTCGGTTTCTCCCGGTACTGCCACAAATGTTCCGGATGATTGTTCGCCTGCTAATACTGCTGCTGCTTTCTCTGGATCATAAGGCGTCTCGATATAGTAGGTTGCAGTAATGACCTCCCCAACCCCTCCAAAGGAGGGGCTCCCTCCAGAGGAGAGGGCTTCAAAATCTCTGTTCTGTCTTATCTGTTCCATTTATTAATGTCTTTCAAAGTCCTCCCCCATTCGGCGGAGATTTAGGGGGCCGCTTTATCTCATTAGTGGCATCCATACCGTCATATCAGTTTGTCCGCGGTTAGCCCAGGCATAATAAGGTATTAGCTTTATTTTGACCGGTTTCGTTGTTGTCTTCACTTCTTTGTACAATGTGTTTTTCCAGGTATTGTTTTGCAATGATCTTGCTTCTCCTGTTAAACTCATTACATTACCGTTGTCAATTTTCATTGGCGCAGCCTGAAATTTTATAACTGAAGGGATCATGACATCGAATACATTCTGCTGAGGCAGGTCAGAAGATTCCAGGCAATACACGATCGGGCCACGTTTGACGGCTACCTGGTTTCTTGTTTCTTC
>JANWHX010000065.1 GCA_025450235.1 Chitinophagaceae bacterium
ATTTTCATGTTATCCATGTGCGGGATTTATGAAATGTAAGGTACTAAAGAAAGATTGGTTGGTAAATATGGTTGCACAAAACGTTCATTACACTTGCGCTGAAGCTTGTGCCTCCGCTAAAGCTACGGCGCCACGCGGACAGCGTAGGAGCATGGAACGTATCTCATCGTTTGACGGTGGGCCTATCCAAAAGATGTCCCGATCGGACATGAATGAAACATTACAATTGAAAAGGAAGTGTTCCAGCGGAACACCTTATGGGTCGAAGAAATTAGGAGGGATTGAAAGCGTTCCGTAGGAACCCCTTGTGGCATAGCCCATAGTAGAAAAAAACATAGAACAACTATGTGAAACCCCATCCTTGTTTGTATTTCTTATGTGGTTCAAAAAAGTTTTGGTTGATGACTCATGCGGCACTGAGATTAAATCCTGAGCAAAAAATTTTCTTTGTTAAAAGGAGGGTCCTGGTAATGCCAGGAAGCCACGACTGTTCTGTCAAGCACTTTTTTTAGAATTCTAAAATCACTTGGCTTGTGAATGTAAACATTGGCTCCAAAACGGAATGCATCTTCAATATTCTTTTCGGAGGCTGAAGTAGAATAAATAGCGATTAATATCTCCTTGAACTTTTTATTGTTTTTGATTTCTCTCAAACATTCTAACCCATTTTTACGTGGCATGTTAAGATCGAGAAAAATGATTTTAGGAAGTAGGGCAGCTTTTTTAGTAAGGAGCTCCATTAACTCTATACCGTCGTTCACCGTTTGAACAATTGTCCTTAAACTCAATTCACTAAAGGCCTTCTTGAAAAGGAGGCGGTCGTCCGGGTCATCATCTGCAAGAAGAACGAAGAAAGGGGGATCGTGTTTCATTTGATTTTTCTTTACTTAACCGGAATATAAATATCAAACCTGGCCCCTTTATTTAATTTACCGGTAGCGGTGATGATACCATCGTGATTTTCCACGACACGTTTACAAATAGCCAGCCCCATACCTGTACCCGGATAGTCTTGTTTGTTATGAAGACGCTGGAACACTTCAAAAATGCGGTCCTTATACTGAAGATCGAAGCCAATGCCATTGTCAGTATATACAATATGACAATAGTCAATTTCGGGAGATAATTTTTTGTTATTAAATGCAGATCCCCCGGATATTTTGCTTTTGATAACTATTCGTAATGCATTTGCCGGATTGAAGAATTTGAGAGAATTGCCGATGAGGTTGTGCAGGAGTTGCCGAAACTGGAACGGGATGATCTTGATTTTACAAAGATGGCCAGATTCAATTGTCGCTTTTTTTTCGCCGATCACTTCCTGGAAGTCCTTTTTAACCTGGTTTACGATTATAGAAAGGTCCGTTTTTTTAAAATTCCGGTCGATAGCCTTAGTGCGGGAATAAATGAGCAGGTCTTCAATTAGCGCCCGCATTTGTTTTGCAGTTTGCTGCATCCTGCGGAAATAATCTTTGCCATTATCGGACAGGTTCTTATATTCTTCTTCGAAGACCAGGCTGACAAAGGTTTGTATTTTACGAAGGGGCTCCTGCAAATCATGACTCGACAGATAGGTAAAGGCAGTAAGTTCAGTATTTGCGCTTTCGAGTTCTATGTTTTTTTGCTGCAATTGCTCTGAACTGCGCTTTAATTCTTCCTGGTTCTTATGATGAATGGTAAGATCGGTAAGTATAATATTTAAAAGGTAGTTATTATCCTGTGTCAAAGAATTTACTGACACCAGGACAGGTATTGAAGTGCCTTCATTAGTTTGTATGTAAACTTCTTCCTTTAATGCATTGGCCGGTTTCTGTTGAAGCAAGGCGTCAAATCTTTTTTTAGAAGAGGGGGCAATGAATTTTTTGAATTTTATTCCCAGCACCTTTTGTAAGGGGAGTCTCACCAATCTTGCAAAGTAAGAATTGCAATACAGGATAGTTCCATCTTTGTTGAGGCTAACCGCGCCTTCATTCATTTTCTCAATTAAGATTCTGTATGTTTTATCTGCTGTTTTTTCTGTAAAAACCCTATGATTTTTTTTATTCCCAATAACTACCGCATCAATATTTCCTGCGCGTATTGCGTCAAGAGACTTCCTGGCCTCCCGTAACTGTTGCTGAAGGGCTGCGTTTTCCCTGGCCAACCTTTCAGTTGTTTCTAAGAGTTTTCTGCTATTTATAGCCTGCATTTAAAATGGGGTTATTTAATTAAGCTGAAGCTCTTTCAGAACAGTTTCAATATTTGAAAGATCTCCGGTCAGCCTTACTTCCGGTAACGGAAATTTCTTTATAAGCAGGGGAACGGCAATAATTTCTTCGTTAAGAGCCAAAGCTGGCTGCTGGTAAATATCAATGATCTCTAATTCATACCTGTCTTTTAAATATCTCT
This sequence comes from Chitinophagaceae bacterium, assembly GCA_025450235.1. Lineage (GTDB taxonomy): Bacteria > Bacteroidota > Bacteroidia > Chitinophagales > Chitinophagaceae > VBAT01. Next base: position 2,386 of record JANWHX010000065.1, read on the forward strand.
CGCAAAACGCCTTACTATTAGCAACGGCACGGGCAGAATTGGGTAAAATGCCGGTAACAAATAACTGCAGAAAATACTTCCCCTGCCCGCCATTTTCAGCTTTTACTTTAGCCTTTATTTTTTTTACTACTTTTCTGGGCATTGTAATGAGGTTAACAATCAAATATAATTTTCAATCAATTTTATTTTTCTACCTGCCCCCCGGCTGGTGTTTCAATCACGTGCACTTTCCACCAAATCTTTTGACCCATTAGAAGTCGATAAATTTTGGTGCTCTTTCGCATTTCTTTTGAAATCGGTTAAAGTTCCATTCTGCTTTATGACAATTCTGCTCAGTGTAATTCCTTTAGATGAAATAAGAAACTTTTTCACCAGGGTGGAATGCAGCATACCCCTCGATTTCATGATACAGAGGCTGCGGGTGCGTTCGGTATCTACTTCTATATCCTGAACCATCATCCAGGTATCAACCATTGATGAAATTCCCTCATCGCTGGGATTTCGTTCTATTGACCCCACTGTTATTGCCGCAGTAAACAGAACTGTTATTTGCTCTATTTTCAGATAATCTACAAACCTTGTGAGCATTGACCTGATATCACTATTAGGGCCTTCAGTCATTAAATTCGTAATGGGATCAAGGATAACAACAGAGGGTTTTAATTCTTTTATCATCTTCTTAATAGAAATAAAATGCAATTCAAGGTTTTGTAAAGTAGGCCTTGCATAATAAAAATTCAAAAGCCCGGATTTCATGAGAGGTTCTAAAGATATCCCGATAGATCGCATATTTCTGATTACCTGGTGTGGAGCTTCCTCGAATGCGCAAAAAAGACAGCGCTTTTTACTTTTGCAAACACTGTAGGCAAAGGTGGCCGCAATACTGGTTTTCCCGGTACCTGCCGTTCCGGATATAAGTATACTGCTTCCAACGTAAAAGCCCTTGTTATCAAGCATCACGTCTAACTGTTCAATGCCGGAAGAGATCCTTTTTGAACTTGATCTTTGCAAAAGAACGTCACTTATAATAGGTAAAACAGTTATTCCTTTTTCATCAATTAAAAAAGGATATTCATTGTTCCCGTGAATCGAACCCCGGTATTTAACAATCCGTAAGCGGCGGGTCGTAATCTGGTTAATGACCCGATTATCCAGAATAATTACGCAATCGGCTACATATTCCTCCACTCCATGTCTCGTGAATAAGGTATTTCCGATTTCCCCGGTAATTATTGCGGTCAGTTTCTTTTCTTTTAACCAGGAAATAAGTCTTTTGAATTCTAAACGGAGCATTTGCGGATTGAAGCTGAAAAAAAGTGTATCAAGGGAATCAAGCACCACCCGCCTGGCCTTAACTTTTTTAACGGCATGTCCCAGCCTTACGAATAAGCCCTCGAGATCATACATGCCCGTTTCCTTGATTATATCCTGGTTGATATTTACATGCTCGAGATATATTTTATTTTCCGCGAGATGTTTGTCCAGGTCAAAGCCCAATGATCTTACATTCAATTCGAGTTCTTCCGTCTTTTCTTCAAAAGACAGGAAAACGGCGGGTTCGTTAAACATTTCAATCCCATGCACAAGGAATTCCATTGCCAGGATTGTTTTGCCACATCCGGTGTTGCCCAGCAACAGCGTAGGACGGTTTTTGGGGATGCCCCCGTTTGTGATAACATCCAGGCCCTGGATACCGGTCATGGATTTGGGGAATTTTACATTGGATCTTTTTGATTGGGCTTTTGCCATATGATTTTATTTTATAAACAGAAAATGTGATATTATAGCGATGCTCTCTCCATGGTGAAAATGAATTTATCCAATTCCGGCCGGGCGAACTTATTTACCACCAAACGATTAAGGACGCGATGTAGAATTTTGGCCAGTTCTATCATGTCGGTCTTACGGATATAATAGTGAGCTCCTGCTTGATAAAGAAGATCGGCAACTTTCTCGTGCAAATGTGTGGAATAAATAACTACAGGAAGGTCTTTCAGTTTTTCGCTTTGTTTTATTTCTGAAAGGCACTCCATCCCGTTTTTTCTTGGCAAGTTGAGATCAAGAAAAAGAACATCGGGAAGGTTCAGGTAATTTTCAGAAAGGTAGCTCATAAGCTTTTCGCCATCCACTACGGTGACAAACCGGGTCTCCATCGGCAATTGTCTTAAAGCCTTATTAAATAAAAAGCGGTCATCATCATCATCATCCGCCAGCAGAATATTGCGCGGGGGGGGGGGTAGCTAAATTCGAAGAACCTGTATCTGTTTGCTTCATAATTCAAAGAATTGACGAAATCAATTATAACAGGATGGCGTTGTAATCTGTTGTCGCTGCTATAGATTCGATAAGAGAAGACCGGAATACTAATAAGATCGGGGTATTAGTTATTTTTTCCGGAAACAGACCCCGACAACAGTGTAAAGGTCAGAAGGATCGAAGGGAAATGGCTTATACCTTAACCGAAACTAGTTACATAATTCACACATATTTGATAATCCAATGAGATTACGGTATGTTGACAGGAATTATAGATGGAAAAATGTAGGGGGTAGAGCCATCTGCCTGTTTGCGGACGCACTGAGCGATCTGGTTTGGTTTTTATTGTTTGCAGGTATGCGATACAAACTCATTCGCATGAATCAATGTACTGGTTAGGCCGTGGGATTTGTGTTACTGTAATGAGAATTCCGCTCTTTTAGCTATTAAAACTCTCTGAATGAGTTCTATGTCTTTTTGTCTTTCCTTAATGGCTGATTTATCTTCTTTGTTTCGTTCCATAGCATAAAGTTCATTCTCGTACTTGGCAAGGAGGGCAAACAAATCGTTTACATAGAGTGTGTTTAAGGATTCTTCAGATAATGGTGCTAACATAGTCCTTTAAAGCTAGGCTTTATTGGTATGATATGATTATAATATATTTTGGCCAAAAACTAGCTTTTATGGATTTTTTGTATTAAGTGCAGATACACTGGTGCAACGAATCAATTCAGCTAGTTGTCAATTTTTCTTTCACCGGCAGGTTCAGGTTATTGTGTATTTTGACTGCATGGATAAGGAAGGGAATTTTTTTAGCATGGTTTTCGAAGATTTATGGCTGGAACACCGAAACGGTTATACTGATACATAAAGACTTTGACAGTGTAGAAAATTAATTGGAATTATAAATTCAACAAAATGAAACTGTGGATTTGCCTGGCTGTAATCATCATAATTCTGACTTCCTGTGGCAACACCTATCAGTGTCCGAAACAGAGCCTGATCACGGCGTATGTTTCATACACCGACATGGAAATTGACACGATCATTTTAAGGCGTTTCACGTTGAGGAGTAACTTCACACAAAAAGTTGACTCCACCATATTGACAACTAATAATTGCCAGGTCATCAGAAGATCTGATACTGTCGAATTATTTCTGCCTGATATTAAAAATAGATTTACTGACGAATATGATTGGCAAATAGTCAACCCCTTCGACCAAAAAACTGTATCAATTTCTGATATGGTATTTCAGATTGAAGAAAAAAAGTCAGGTGGTTTATTCAGCATGGATCCGGCCGCTTGTTTTAGTCCCATACTATCTTATAAACGGGACAATACTATTGTGACCCCTGCCCCTAATTCCGGGAATAGTTACTTGTACATACATAAGTAATACATACACGGAGTTCTCTTTTATTGATCACTTTTTCAACACCTCTTCAAATAATTTAAACACCCTCTTATATTCATCTCTCCAGCTACTTGGTTCCACGAATCCATGATCTTCCAACGGATAGACTGCCAACTCCCAATTGTCCTTTCCCAGTTCAATCAACCGCTGCGAAATTTTTACGATATCCTGGAAATGTACATTCACATCAATCATACCGTGACACATGAGCAAATGTCCTTTTAAGCCATTGGCATAGTAGATCGGCGAGCTTTTGCGATAGGCAATGCTATCTGTATAGGGTTCGTTAAGAATGTTCGAGGTATAACCATGGTTGTAATTGGCCCAGTCTGTAACAGAACGCAATCCTGCACCGGCGGCAAATATATCGGGCTCAGTAAACAAACCCATCAATGTAATAAAGCCGCCATAGGACCCGCCATACAAACCGACATGTTTCGGATCCACCCCGTAAGTTTTAACCAACCAATTCACCCCATCAACATGGTCAGTCAGATCTTTGCCACCCATATGGCGGTAGATGCCGGTCCGCCAATTGCGGCCGTAGCCTGCGCTGCCGCGATAATCGATATCCAATACATAATAACCATTGTCAGCAAGCAGGTTGTTAAACATATATTCACGGAAATAGGTGCTCCACCATTTATGTGCGTTTTGCAAATACCCTGCTCCATGCACAAATAAAACTGCCGGCTTATTCGGATGCGGATTTGAAGGTTTATATAGCCGTGCGTAGACGGTAGCGCCGTCTCTCGCAGGAAATGTTACCACTTCAGGATCCTTCCATGGATATGATCTGAATTCTTCGGATTGTGCTTTATTCGTTATCTGTTGGATCTTGCCACCTGGTTTATTTTCCTGCAAATAGAGTTCCCATGGTTTATTGGAATAAGAATGTAGTATGGCAATCTGTTTTTCATCCGGCGACAATGTTACCTGGTTTGAACCGGTCATCGTTGTGATTCGCTCTTTTTTTCCATCAGCAATTGTCAAGCGATAGAACTGCTGCTCGCCGGGATGGACTTCATTGGTGCTTATGTAAAAGTATTTTTTGTATTTGGATAATTGCGATTGCTGCACTTCATAGTTGCCGGATGTCAATGCTTTCTTTTCCCCGGTTGCTACATTGATCGTATAAAGGTGAGAGTAGCCGGTCGCTTCCGATTGAAACCAGAATGTGTTTTCATCGACCCAGCCTGTGCCCCCGAAATTAATACCAGGGCCACCGATCCATGCTTCATCCCGCTGGCGATCCAGGAGTTTCAATTTATTCGCAGCAGTATCCCACAACATCAGCCAGCGATCTTTATTATCATCAGCACGAACATCCACTATCGCATACGTCCCTTTCGGTGACCAGTTGGGTCCATTAAAGCTTACAGGACGATTGGCATTTCTTTTCTTTCGATCCTCCAATTGTTTTGGATAATCTTTTATATAATCAGGCAGATCTTTAATGCCCGGAAGCGAATCAGCTTTTATTGCCCACACGGTATCCCTGTCACGATCATAAATAAAAAACTCAACCGTTCGTTGGGCAGCGCCTACTTTAGTTCTGCCGGTTATATCTGTGGTAAAACCTGTTTCTGTGACATAGTTCGGAACAAAGGTTGTTTTTGCAGCTGTCGGTTGTTTTATAAGAGTATAGCTTACGAATCTTCCATCGGGACTCACATTTAAGCCCTGCAAGGTCTTATCTTCAATGAAAATACTCCGGATTTCTTTGCGCCTTGTACTTGTGTTGTATGCAGTGGCCTGGTCCGTTCTCTCTTTTCTTGTTTTCAAAACTTCAAATGTTTGCAACTGGTCATTCTTTAGCCAATCCTCCTGTTGATTTGCAGCCGAATTAACACTACTACCGCTTCCTCCTGTCCTTGGTGGATTTGCTCCGCCGCCTCTTTGAAATCCTCCGGTGGCTTGCGCCGGGGCTGCTTCACCCGATCTTACATTGGTAAGCTGTATCGTTTCACCCTTCGCAATATCCCAGGCATACAAGTTGGAACTGCGGTTGTAAACAATTTTTGTCTGGTTAAACGAGAATTGCGGGTTACTTTCCACATCAACGGTTTGTGTAATGCGACGTGTTGTACCTGTTTTAACATCCGTGTAAAAAACATCGCCATCTTTGGCGAATACATAGACTGTTCTTGCGATATTGTATCCGGCAGCATTGACTGGTAAAAAGATTTGTTTCTGAGCCACAGTTGCCTTCACCGGGGTCTTATTGTCTTTCGTGATGTAATAACTTGAATCGTTCGTTTCCTTTCCGGGATTCCATTGAAAAAAAAGCGTGTTGCCATCACTGCTCCATTGAGGAGAGGAAGGAGAGGTGCCGATCCATTTTGGATCCCGCATAATCTTTTCGACGGTCAGTTTGTCCAATTTTTGCGAAACACTGTGAAGAGAGGCCAGCAATAAAAATAAAAAAATGAACGGTCTTGACATAGCAGTATTTTAAGACCATAAATATAAGA
>JANWHX010000066.1 GCA_025450235.1 Chitinophagaceae bacterium
ACGTCTTCAAGTATTTTTGGTGCGAATGACATCCCGCAATACCCCGCTTATATCGATCAGCCGGTGGAAGTTGGTTTCAGGTTCCAAAGTAATGTGAACGGACAGATCACCGGGTTGAAGTTTTATAAAGGAGTAGGGAATATCGGAACCCACACAGGACATTTATGGACCAACACCGGAACGTTGTTAGGTACAATTGTCTTTACAAATGAGACTGCATCCGGTTGGCAGCAAGTTATGTTTGACTCACCTATTAGTATTAATGCCGGCGTAACTTATATGGCTTCTTATTACAGTAGCGCCGGAATCTATGCATACACAAATGATTATTTCCTGCAACCAAAAGTAAACGGCCCATTAACGGCTTTGGCAGATGGGCAGGATGGTGCAAACGGTGTTTACAAATATTCACCGTCGACAATTTTTCCGATGGACTCGTACCGGTCAACAAACTATTTTGTAGATGTTTTATTTGGAGTAAGTACAGGTCAGGATGTTAACCCGCCAGCAGTAACTGCCGTTACTCCCGTAAACGGAGCAACCGGCGTGGCTGTCAATTCATCGGTTAGTGTACAATTCAGTGAAAGTCTGAATTTTTTCACTGTCAACAGTTCAACGTTTGAATTGCGTAATGCGGCCGGCACATTGATTCCGTCAACGGTTACTTACAACGCACCCGTAATGACGGCGAGTTTGACACCATCGTCTTCACTTACCCATTATGCTGACTATACAGCTAAGATCAAGGGCGGCGCTTCCGGTATTAAGGATCTGGCGGGTAATGCGATGGCCAATGATTATACATTATCATTCAGAGTTGGTGATCCACCTTTACTTAGTGCAACCGAAGGACCGGGTGGACCCATCCTGGTCGTAAGCACGACATCCAATCCTTTCAGCAGGTATGCCGTTGAGATCCTGAGAGCGGAAGGATTGAATGAGTTTGCTGCTTCCGATATTTCCGCCGTGACAGCAACTATGTTGAACAATTATGATGTTGTTGTGTTAGGCGAGATGAATTTAGATGCGATCCAGGTTCTAATGCTGACCAACTGGGTAAATGCAGGCGGCACATTGATTGCGTTTAAACCGGATCCATTATTAGCTCCGTTGTTAGGAATACTTCCCGCAACTAGTGTAATCAGCAACAAATATTTGCTGGTCAATACAGCTTCGGGTCCAGGAGCCGGTATAGTAAATCAACCCATCCAGTTCCATGGCACCGCCAATCTTCACTTATTGAGTGGAGCAACAAGTGTAGCTACATTATATTCGTCTGCCACTGCCGCAACAGTTTATCCAGCCGTCACAACGAAGAATGTTGGAGTTTTCGGTGGCCGCGCGATCGCCTTCACCTATGACCTGGCAAGGTCCATCGTTTATACAAGGCAAGGCAATCCTTCATGGGCAGGTCAAAAAAGAGACGGGCAAATGGATCCGATCCGTCCCGATGATCTTTTCTTCCCTGATTGGATAGATTTCAATAAAGTGCTTATTCCGCAGGCAGATGAACAGCAACGTTTATTGGCAAACCTGATCATCCAGGGAAATTTGCATCGCAAGCCGTTGCCAAGGTTTTGGTATTTGCCAAGAGATTTGAAGGCAGCCATCGTAATGACGGGCGACGATCACAGCAATAACGGAACCGAGGCAAGGTTTAATCAATATAAAACAATGGGACCAAACACGGCCCAGGATGTGTCTGATTGGAAAGCGGTAAGAGGTACATCATATGTGTATCCCGGCACACCTATATCGAATGCCCAGGCTGCAGCCTTTGAAGCGCAGGGGTTTGAGATAGCATTACATCCCACGACCAACTGCCTCGACTTTACACCTGCTTCATTGCTGGCTGACTTTACAACGCAGCTTGGTCAATTCAATACATCATATCCCAGTGTCTCAGCCCCGGTTACCAACAGAACTCATTGTCTTGTATGGAGTGACTGGGCATCTGAGCCAAAGACACAATTACAAAAAGGAATACGATTGGATGTGACGTACTATTACTGGCCGGAAGCGTGGATGCAAAACCGTCCTGGTGTATTCACCGGTTCAGGAATGCCAATGCGCTTTGCGGACATTGACGGTTCGTTGATTGATGTATACCAGGCGCCCACTCAAATGACGGACGAGACCAATATGGATTATACCAGCTTCTGCAATACAGTACTTGATAAAGCGATAGGAGCTGAAGGATATTATGGAGTGTTTGTTACTAATATGCATACTGATCTCGGCGCTAGTGCAGGATCCGATGCGATCATCGCCTCTGCTCAAGCCCGGCAGGTACCTGTTATATCAGCTAAACAAATGCTTACCTGGCTGGATGGACGAAACAATTCTTCGTTTGGGAATATGACCTGGACCAATAATCAGCTTACGTTCACGGTGACGGCACGCACCGCCGCAAATAATTTAAAAGCGATGCTTCCGCTCTATTCAGAAAATGCACAACTGATCTCCATTACCCGCAGCGGGAATCCGGTTGCCTTTACTACACAGATGATTAAAGGTATGCAGTATGCATTCTTTGCGCCAATAGCTGGTGTCAACACATATGTTGCTACGTACGGCATTTTCACCGCCAGAGTTGCTGATTCTACCACGAAAAAAGAAGTGGAGGTGGTAGTATTGCCGGACAGCGAAAAAGCGAAAGCCGAAGATCTGAAGACGGCTGCAAAAATGAAACCGGAAGAGCAAAAATCATTGATAGAGAAGTTGTTTGTGAATGTGGTGCCAAATCCGAGCGTCAACTTCTTTAACCTCATCATCACCAGTAATGATGCCAACCCGGTGACGGTCAAAGTACACGACCTTTTTGGCAGACTAATCGAGATCCACGAGAAGATCAGTTCTACAGGAATATTACGGCTTGGACAGGATTGGAGAGGCGGAACTTATTTTGCAGAGGTGATCCAGGGCGACCAGCGGAAAGTTGTGAAACTTATCAAGACAAATTAGCAAGACATATTTCACGGGTCAGTAACCAAGAGCTCCGAAAGGGGCTCTTTTTTTTTAGGGATTGCCCTTAAATTGGACATTTTTCAATATCTTGCGCGTAACATATTAAGGGAAAACAGCGCCTGTAATGATTTTAGCTGCAATTTTACCTTAGTCCTGGATTTATACCTTTTGACAAACTCCTCTCACAAACCTTGTTGCTATTTTATGAAATAGCAATCCTTACAAAGACCGCGCAATACCTGTGATTTTATTTATAATAAAACCACAAAATTTTTAAGTCCATAAAGCCTGTCGATCCATTTAGCTAGAGACATTTGTCTGTCCCTTTTACAACAAGCGCTACCCTTTGTGTTTTTCATCAAAGTATTTTCCTTCCGGGTTATTCCGTGAGTGAATGCGAATGATAATAGGATTCTTTTGAATTCAATTTTCAATCAATGTACCCTTGAATTATTGATCATTTAATATCCCTTCTAAAAAACTCCGGAAACCTGTTGTTCGTTAATGATCATTTAAACCGCCCCAGTCCAAGATGATAAAGAAAGGCCTGAAGTCAGGATTAATAATGCAGATGCCCCTATTGCTGTTGCTGATAGTAGCAATAATTATTTTGAGCAGAACTTCCGGAAACACAAACGGTGCCACTTCGACTATGGCGAAACAAGAAGAGTCCGCCTACGTTCAAAAAATAAACAAAAGTAGCCGCCTCGCGTTGAATGATGCGGGCAATTCAGGCCTTGTATATAATTCATCATTTGCTCTTTCAGACCAACAATTCCTTTCTCCAACAGAAGGATACGGAGGCGGCCCGATATTAGTGATCAGTTCAGCGGCCAATCCTTTCAGCCGTTACACCGTTGAGATATTAAGAGCCGAAGGATTGAATGAATTTAATGCCAAAGACATCTCTGCAGTTGATGCATTTATGCTGGACGAATACGATGTTGTAATTCTTGGCGAGATGAACCTGACAACCGCACAGGTTTCGATGTTTTCACGATGGATCAATAGTGGAGGCACATTTATCGCTTTTAAGCCCTGCCGATTGCTCACTCCTTTGTTAGGCATTACTCCTGCTTACGGTACAATCGCGGACAAGTATCTGCTGGTAAATACTTCATCAGGCCCGGGAGCGGGAATCGTCGACCAGACTATTCAGTTCCATGGCGAGGCTAATCTTCATTCGTTGAAAGAAGCGAAAGCCATTGCCATGCTCTATGCGGCCAGTTCCTCATCCACTGATCATCCCGCTGTCACTATGATGAGTGTGGGTACTAATGGAGGCAGTGCCTTTGCATTTATGTATGACCTTCCAAGGTCAATTGTTTATACCAGGCAGGGAAATCCGGCCTGGGCGGGACAAAAAAGGGATGGACAAATTGATCCGATTCGCCCGGATGATCTTTTTTATCCTGACTGGCTGGATTTTGATAAAGTTGCTATTCCGCAGGCGGACGAACAACAGCGGCTGCTGGCAAATATTATTCTTCAGGGCAGTCTTCACCGTAAGCCGTTACCGAGATTTTGGTATTTCCCCGGTGATTTTAAAGCCGTGATTGTGATGACGGGAGACAATCACACGAATAATGGCACGACCGGGAGGTTTTATCAATATCTCACACTTGGTCCTAATACAGCACAAGACCTTGCCGACTGGAAATCAGTAAGAGCTACTTCATATATATATCCTAACATGCCGATAACCGATGAACAGGCAATCTTCTTCCAGGCACAGGGTTTCGAAATAGCGCTCCATACAAATACCGGCTGCCTCGATTATACATCAGCATCATTGAAAAAAGACTTTACCGAAGAACTTGGCAGATTTGCTCTTGGTTACCCGGATGTATTTACTCCCGTGACTAACCGTTCACATTGTTTGAACTGGAGTGACTGGTCATCCACACCTAAAGTAGAGTTGCAGCACGGCATCAGACTCGATGCCACTTATTATTATTGGCCCGAGGCATGGACGCACAACCGCCCGGGGATGTTTACAGGCTCCGGAATACCGATGCGTTTCGCCGACCTCGATGGTTCAATTATTGACGTGTACCAGATGCCGACTCAAATGACCGATGAAACAAATATGGATTACAGCTTTTTTTGCAACTCAATACTGGATAAAGCAATAGGAAAAGAGGGATATTACGGAGTCTTTTGTGCCAATATGCATACTGATCATAAATTCAGCACTGGCTCAGATGCGATCATTGCTTCTGCGAAGGCGAGGCAAGTACCGGTGATATCGGCACGGCAAATGCTCACCTGGCTTGATGGAAGAAACAATTCGTTTTTCAGTGATATGAAATGGCAAAATAATCAGCTTAGTTTTTCTATAACCCTGCAGCAGGGTGCCTATCATCTCAAAACTATGTTACCCTTATACTCTGAAAAAGGTGAATTGAGTTCTCTAACCCAAAATGACAACCCGGTGCCCTTTACGGTGCAAACGATCAAAGGAATGCAGTATGCTTTTTTTGCCCCGATGGCGGGCACCAGTACATATGTGGCTACTTACACAGCGAACAGGACTAAAGGGAATGATCAACGACCGGGACTCGCAAAGGCAGACAAGGAATCATCATCGGAAGCAATGTTTTATGTTAATGCAGCACCCAACCCGGCCATAAGTTATTTTAACCTGGTGATGAGCAGCGATGATATGACCCCTGTAAGTGTGCATGTATCCGATATTTCCGGAAGAATGATCGAAACCCACGAACAAGTCCCTTCTACCGGGATTTTGCGACTGGGGCAGGGATGGAGAGCGGGTACGTATTTTTCGGAAATAACTCAGGGCCGGAATCGAAAGGTAGTGAAGATGGTAAAAGTAAACTAAGCCCAGCATTCGCGGGTTAGTAGTATAAGAACTTGGAAAGAGGTTCGTAGAAATATAGACTCGTTTTCGATCGACTAATTTTAATGTCCATTTCCTGCATTATTGCTTCAAATGATATCCCTTTGGCTTTACAAATGCTCTCAATCCTGCGTGAGAAAGTGTAACACCAAATCCCGAATGTTTTCTGCCGCTCCATGGTAATGCAGCGCTGACCCGGTCACAGCAGTTCCAATACCCGGTTCCGGCATTTATCTGACTTAAGATGGTCTCTGCCCTGGTTTTATCGGAACTATACACAGAAGCGGTCAACCCGTATTCAGTGTCCTGCATCAGTTGTATTGCCTCTGCATCATCTTTAACTTTCAAGATACCGATCACGGGTCCAAAAGATTCATCTTTCATTACACTCATGTTGTGATTTACGTTAACCAGTACGGTCGGTTCGAAAAAATACCCGCCGGTATTCAGTCTTTTGCCACCGGTTAAGACATTAGCTCCTTTCTTCAGCGCATCTTTTACCTGTTCTTCCAGGACTTTTAATTGATCCTTCCTGCTTAATGGCCCGATATAAACTCCTTCGTTTACAGGTTGGCCGATTTTCCACCGGGTTACTTCTTTTACGAATTCATCAATA
>JANWHX010000067.1 GCA_025450235.1 Chitinophagaceae bacterium
CCTCTGAAGATTTTGCCTTTGACGTCGATAGTCTCCGGATATTCGGCCAACAAGCTCTTACACTCGAAGGAGGTGATAATCTCGATGCTGACAGCCGGTTTGCCGACCTGGTTAAAAACGGCAGCGATGTACATCTGTGGTTCAATACCGGCCAGTATTATTCCGGCATGGGTTTTCTGAAGACCATGGCGCCAATGGTAAATACCGATGCATTGTTTAAGGACAATATCACAGCCGCGTCTTTGAATTTTGATAATGGCAAGATCATAGCAAAGACGAAACATTATTATGGTGATGAAATGAGTAAGCTTCTGGCAAATAACAGACCCACTTCTATAACAGCCGATGTGATCAACCGGATCCCTTCTTCAGATGTAGTAGCAGTGATGGCCTTCAATTATTCTCCCACCGGGTTAAAAGAAATGTTGAGGATCCTAGGCGTGGATGTAATGGCAGATGCTTATCTGGCACGGCTTAATTATAGTATTGACGAATTTGTAAAAGCCAATAAGGGAGAGGTAGTCGTTGCTGTCACCGATCCCAAAGTAAAGATGGACTCAATGCAAATGGGCGGTAAAATGCAGGTGCGTCCGTCGAGGCCAGATGTAAATATTCTGTTTGCGACGTCTGTTAAGGATAAAGCTTCGTTTGAAAAAATGGTCACATTGCTCTGGGACGTTTCAAAACAAATAACGGGTCGGGGCGGTGCAGGCGATGATAAGCCCGGCATCCCCGGAATCAACTATAAGCTGGAAAACAACTGGTTTGCCGTCAGCAATTCTCCAGACTATGCAGATAAGTTTTTAGCGGGTGGCAACAGTAACCTTCCGTTTGTCAGTAAGATCACCGGTCATCCAATGGGCATTTATGTCGACCTGCAAAGAATAATAAAATTTGCCGGCTCCATGGTAAAGGACAGCTCTTCGAACAAACTGCTTTATGAAGCTTCATTAAATATGTGGCAGGACGTAACCGCAACAGGTGGCGATTTTAAAAACAAGTCTTCCGAGGGGCAATTTGAAATAAACCTGGTTGATAAGAATACCAATAGCCTGAAACAGCTGAACCAGTATATCGATAAAATTTCCACATTTATGGGAACTATGAAAAAGGAAAGAGCAGAAAAATGGAAAAATGCGATGATGGAAAACATGAGAGACTCATCAGCTCTAATGCCGCCGAATAGCGGGAATTAAAAGTAAAAATAATTGAACCCTGTATCGGCCACAGCCCACCATTCGAGATTTTTGGGCTGTGGCCTTTTTTAAAATGATCGCCTCTTATGCAATTAGCTATTCACCAGCTTTTGCCAACTTACTTCGAAGAAAGTTCAACGCTGACTTCTGAGATATGGGGCAGGGAATTACATTTTAACAGCAATGAGTTTATAAAAATAGTGGCGCCTTCCGGCAGCGGCAAATCTTCACTGATCAATTTCATGTACGGCATGAGAAAAGATTATACCGGATCGATCTCGTATTCAGGAAAGAATATTAACCAGTTTACGCTCGAAGAACTTGCCCGGTACAGGCGGGATCATATCAGCATCGTATTCCAGGATCTAAAATTGTTTGCCGATCAAACCGTACAGCATAACCTCGAAATAAAAAGGCAGTTAAACCCTTACCATCCTGCAGAAAAAATTAAAGAGATGGCCGAACGGCTGGGTGTTGCCGACAGGCTTTCTTACAAATGTGGCGTCTGTTCGTATGGCGAGCAACAACGAATAGCCATTATACGGTCATTGCTCCAACCCTTCGAAATTTTATTGCTTGATGAACCTTTCAGTCATTTGGATAATGATAATTCTGAAAAAGCTATGCAATTGATGCTGGAAGAAAGCCGGGCGAGAGGCGCAACAGTTATTTTTGCGGATCTTGAACGATCCGAAATTTTTCCCTTTACCAGATTATATCATTTATAAGAAATACGGTGGCAATTTCGTTCAAACCCATACGTCCATTACTACAAACCGGGACCAGTCCATGGTCAAGATGGTTTTCTTATATCGGTCTTGCCCTGGGAGTACTATTACTTCTTTGTTGTGTACAGATGTACGTCAACATGCAAAAACTTACAAAAGAAGCTAACATCCGCAAAAATGGCTATGACTATGTCGCGGTCACAAAAAATGTCAGTGGAGAAACGACCAGTCGTCCCGAACAGAACATGTTCAGTCAACAGGATATTGATGAGATCAAGGGGCAATCATTCATTGAAGATGTAGCTCCCGTCATCGCGAATCAGTTCCGGGTTCAGCTTAGCGCCGGTGAATTATTACCCTTTCAAACGGAATTCTTTATTGAAAGCCTGAAAAATGATTTCCTGGATACTATTCCTCCTTCCTTTTCATGGCAGGAGGGCCAGGAAATTCTCCCCATCATTTTTTCAACTGATTTTTTTGAAATATACAATGTGGTGTTTGCTCCGGGCCAGAGTTTGCCGCAGTTTTCCCGGAAAAATGCAGCCGGTATCCGATTTCTCGTTACCTGTTTCGGGAACGGCCAACAACAGAATTTCGTGGCGCAGATTGTAGCTTTTAGCGACAGGGTCAATTCGGTTTTGGTGCCAGAATCATTTTTAACCTGGGCAAACACAACATTCGGATCGCAAAAGCCTTTTGCCGTCTCCCGGATTTTTATTAAAACAAAAGACGCCAATAATCCTGACCTGATCAGGTATCTCGACACAAAAGGATATTCGATCAATAAAGAAAAAACAATACTTGGCAGGAATAAAATGCTCATCCAAAATGTGCTTAGTGGCCTTGGTATCTTTGGCCTCGTAGTGGTAATCCTGGCCCTGATGCTTTTTTCTTTTTATCTCCAACTGATCATTGCAAGAAGTAAAGACAATTTGAGTTTATTGCTCACGCTTGGCTATTCACCGCGATGGTTAAGCAGGAATGTATCAAACCGGTTCTTACCTGTTTATATTTCGATTGTAGTAATTGCATTGGGGCTGACGCAGTTTGCGCAATGGGCGTTTCATCATTTCGTCATGCATGACAAACCTGAACTGTCTCCATTTATTCACTGGAGTATCCTCGTGGCAGCTTTGTTGTTGATCATTCTTTCGCTGGTTACTAATTACAGGTTAGTAAGAAAACAGTTGTATAAGTTGAACTAATGAAACACAGGTAATAAAGAAGCAGTTGTCCCAAAAAACAAATAGGTCACGCAACGCCGCTACGACGCAAAGTAAAGAGTTGAGACCCGGCGTTGCGTCTTTGCGCCGTTGCGTGAAAATTTATTCATAGCTATTTTTAGACAGCCTTTCTTTGTTTTATTGATGCTATATCTTCTGCAGATGAACGGAGCGTCGCAATGAAGATCATCCGTATTAATGTCGCTGGCATCAAAATTATTCCATTATAAACCTTCATAGATCACTGCGGCACCCTGCCCTACACCGATACACATCGTAGCAAGACCGTATTTCGAATTTCTTCTTTTCATTTCGTGTAACAATGTAGCGGAGATACGGACACCGCTGCATCCAAGAGGATGCCCAATAGCGATTGCACCGCCGTTTACATTCACTTTATTAATTTCCAAATTAAGATCACGAACACAGGCTATGGATTGCGATGCAAATGCTTCATTCAACTCTATTAAATCAAGCTGCTCTGCCTTTAAGCCGGCCCTTTTCAATGCCTTTTGCGTAGCGGGCACCGGCCCGATTCCCATGATAGAAGGATCAACTCCAGCCACCGCCATAGATCTCAATTTGGCCATTGGCTTCAATTTATACTTCTTTATGGCTGCTTCGCTCGCTAATAACATAGCAGCAGCGCCATCATTGATTCCTGAAGAATTGCCGGCCGTTACCGTTCCATCTTTAGCAAATACCGGTTTCAATAATGAAAGTTTATCGAGGGTACTTTGTCTTGGGTGTTCATCGGATTCAAATAAAATGTCTTTTTCTTTTGAAGGAATGATGACCGGGGCCAATTCAGCGGGCCACTTTCCTGCGCCCAACGCATCAAAATATTTATGCTGGGATGCCATCGCAAATATGTCCTGTTCCTCCCTTGATATATTCCAGCGCTTTGCCACATTCTCGGCTGTTTCACCCATACTGTAAGGATGATACATCTCTGCCAGTTTTTTATTTGCAAAACGCCAGCCAAGGGTGGTATCATACACGTCCGCATTTCTTTGAAATGGGGATGTTGCTTTCGCCATTACAAAAGGAGCTCTTGTCATGCTTTCTACGCCACCTGCAATGACTAGTTCAGCGTCACCACACATGATTTGCCGGGACGCATCCATAATTGCCTGCAGCCCGGATGCGCATAAACGATTAACAGTATTGCCTGCAACAGTAACCGGCAGGCCAGCTAACAATGCTGCCATTCTTGCCACATTCCGGTTATCTTCTCCTGATTGATTCGCTGCTCCCGCGATCACATCTTCGATTTCATTCACATCAACCGCGGGATTTCTTTCCAATAGAGATTTTATGACATGCGCCAGCAGATCATCCGGGCGAATGGACGATAATGCACCTCCATACTTGCCTACCGGTGTGCGAATTACATCAACTACAAAGGCTTCTTTCATCTGGACTTATTTGGACTTGCAAATATCAGTTAAAACAACTGAATGCTTTTAGCGATAAACTATCTTTGCATCATGACAAAAACAATGCGGAAGAATATAAGGTTCATGAGCCTGGGCGAATTAGAAGAATATTTTGAAGAACTCGGTGAAAAGAAGTTCAGGGCGAAACAGGTGTACGAATGGATTTGGCAGAAACAGGCGATGAGTTTTGCGGACATGACGAACCTGAGCAAGGAACTCCGTCAGAAACTTGGAGAAGAATTTACCTTACCGGCTTTACAGATTGATGCCACGCAATATAGCGCCGATGGAACGGTCAAGAGCCGTTTCAAAACCTGGGACGGGCATTTGGTGGAAGGCGTATTAATACCTACCGAATTAAGACATACAGCCTGTGTTTCATCACAGATCGGGTGTTCGTTGAGTTGTAAGTTTTGCGCCACGGGTTACATGGACCGGAAAAGAAATCTTGATTTTGACGAGATCTATGACGAAGTAGTATTGATCAACCAGCAATGTGAAAAAATTCATAACAAGAAACTCAGCAATATTGTTTTTATGGGTATGGGAGAGCCCCTGCTGAATTATAAAAATGTTTTGAGAGCCATTGAAAGAATTACTTCACCGGACGGGCTAGCCATGAGTCCAAGACGAATTACTGTTTCTACCGCAGGTGTTGCCAAACAAATCAGGCAGTTGGGTGATGACAGGGTAAGGTTCAAACTGGCTTTATCTCTTCATGCCGCCAATGATCTTAAACGCCATGAGATCATGCCGATCAATGATACCAACAATATCAAGTCCCTTATTGATGCGTTGAATTATTTTTATAAACTGACAAAGAACGAGATCACGTTTGAATACATTCTTTTCAAAAACTTTAATGATTCCCTGAAAGATGCAGATGAGTTAATAAAGGTTTACCGGCAAGTCCCTGCTGACCTGATAAATATCATTGAATACAATCCCATTGATTTCGCCAAATTTGAAAAACCGGATGAAGAGAAAGTAGATGCTTTTATTTCCTACCTCGGAAAGAACAAAGTGAATGCACGTCTTCGCCGCAGCCGGGGAAAAGATATTGA
>JANWHX010000068.1 GCA_025450235.1 Chitinophagaceae bacterium
AACGCAGAAGAACATAAGAGTTTTTTTGTTTTTGTTTCCACTGACTTTGTATTTGATGGCGAAAGAGGTATGTATAGAGAAGATGATTCACCCAATCCGCCTAATTTTTATGGTAAAACAAAAATGGAGGCGGAAGAGGCGGTAAAAGAACATAAATATGATTGGGCAATTGTTCGTACCGTATTAGTCTATGGTAAGCCACAGGCAAACCGGGGAAACATTTTAACCATTGTAAAAGAAAAGCTCGAAAAAGGGGAGAAGTATAATGTGGTGGATGACCAGGTGAGAACACCAACCTATGTAGGCGACCTCGCTGATGGTATTATCGCCATCGTTGAAAAGAAAGCGAAAGGCGTTTTCCATATTTCCGGTGAAGATGTCTGGACACCGTATCAAATGGCGATAAAGACGGCTGAATATCTTGGATTGAATAGTTCATTGATACAAAAAGTAACCGCGTCTGATTTTTCACAGCCGGCAAAACGGCCACCAAAAACGGGCTTCATTATTGATAAGGCAAAGAGAGTATTGGGATATAAACCCATTTCTTTTGAAGAAGGATTGAAAAAAACATTCGGGTAAGATTCACTGTAAGTGCTTCTTGTCATAGTTTTTCTCTCCTGCCGGTATCGCCACATTTAAACTATTTTCTTTTGGCGGTATTGGGCAATTGTACTTACCGCTTACATAAGCGCAGGAGGGATTATAAGCTTTATTGAAATCAATGACCACTTTATTGTCAACAATATCTTTAAACGTAAGGTCGATATACCTTCCCGATGCATACGTTTCTTCGCCGGAAGTGAGATCTGTGAAAGGCAGGAAAAGATATTCCTTGTATTCCCCGACGGTCATGAGATTTTGGGATTGGTAAATATTCATCCTGACAGCCGTATCGTGGATCGCAAAGCGAACGATACCATACACCCGAAAAACCTTCTTTTCTGTCCCAGAAGTTTCCATGGAAAACCATTTGCCATTTGTGACCCTTTCAAACTGTGCAACGACACGGTAGGTCCTGTCCACAGGAAAAAAACGCAATAAATTTTTATCATCACCGGTTACTACGTCATGGTTATCTGTGTAGTTTTTAATAAATGCCCGTAATGAGTCTTTATAGCTTTCCTGGGCTAAGCTTACAGTAAATGAAATTAATAGTGATATTGTAAGGATAAGTTTTGTTGTTTGCATGGTACAAAAATACCCGGTATTGCAATAAGAACCTTATATCAGCCTAAAACCGGTAAATGCACTTCCGCCATCATACACCTCGCACTGCCTCCGCCGTTGGTTTCAATGGTTGTAAGAGGGGAGTGGATGATCTTATTGAACGATTCCAGCTGTTGCTTTTGCCCGTTGTTCAATGATTCATACGCCTGTGTAGACATCACCAATAGCTTTTGCCCTCCACCGTTCTCTATTTGCAGCATATTTCCCGCAAAATGATTCATCTGTTCCAGGCTGATATCAATGATCTCCTTCCCGGTTTTCCTAATTGAATCAATAACTCTTTCTTTTTCTGTTTTGTCCGGGATGGAATCAAGACACATAACGATGTACTTATCCGCCACACACATCATTACATTGGTATGATAGATAGCTTGCGCGTTTCCATCCACGGCATGAAACACGACAGCGGTATATCCCATTTGGGTGCAGAAATCGGCCAGAACTTTTTCATCAGTTCGAGGGGAAAGGCAGGCGTACGTAATTTTGTTACCCCTGTCCAATACCATGCTACCTGTCCCTTCCAGGAAAATATTCTCTTTTTCGTATCGGCTCAGGTCGATCTTTCTTTTAATAGAAAATTTCTGAGCTAATTTTTCCAAAACATGTTCTTTTCGCTCTGTCCGCCGGTTCACAGCATACATTGGGTATAATAATACGGTTCCGTCATTATGAAACGAAACCCAGTTATTGGGGAAAATGGAATCGGGAGTGTGAGGTTCCTTCGTATCTTCTGCGACAGTCACATCAACTCCATTTTGTTCCAGTACTTTCACGAATGTGTCAAATTCTTTCAGGGCCTTTTTATGTATGTCATCGTCTTTGCCTTTTACCTGGAAGGCATTGTTTACCGCCGTTTCTGCGTTGTAGCCAAAATTGACCGGCCGGATCATTAATATGTGTGAAGTGGTTTGCATAATAAGTCGGTAAAGTCCAAAGTCCGGAAGTCGGAAAGTCGGAAAGTCGGATAGTCCGGAAGTCGGAAAGTAAGATGGGCCTTTGAAAATACTTTCTGTCTTTCTGACTTTCGGTCTTTACTCTACATCATCTCTTAACAACGGCATACTCATACAGTGAAACCCGCCCCTCGCTCTTGAAAGTTCAGCCGACGGCATGGTGATCAAAACATCTTCCATATCTTCTGCTTTGATTTTTCCTTTTTCAAGTTTCTGGACCAGGTCATGTGCATGTATGATACTAAAGCCGGCATTCTTAAAGGCTTCAACAGTCTTATCATTCCGGTCATAGCCAAGTACAACTCCTTCTTTCAATGCCAGGAGATTACAGGAATCGGTCCATTGTTCGCGGGCATCAAATGGAAACTCATTGTTGCCTGAATAAATGAATCTTATTTTGCCCTTGCATTCAAAATCATATTCACTGATGCTGCTAAGCAGTTCCTCGAGGTTATCAAACGTTGTGGGGTTAGAAGGATCTTTTTTCCTGAATTGGGTGATCTCGATCTTATCTTCCTTTCTTTTTCCTTCCAATATTCGCTGTACAGGGTCGGCATCTTCCTTCTTTATCGTCTTTTTGGAAAAATTACCCAGCATTACCCAGGTATCTCTTTTTACCTGGGTGAAGATCGTATCAATGTGCATATAATCTCTTTTCTTCGGGATCTTGACAACAGTTATTTTTTTTACAATATTTTTTTCGAACAATGTATTGATGACCAGGTGGGCCGCCTCCTGGCTGGTTCGTTCGCTCAACCCGATAATAATATGATCGGGGGTTAATACCATGATATCGCCGCCCTCCAGCGTCACTTTTTTATCATCGCCTTCCTTTGGCAGGAGAAAATGGTGGGAGGTGTCTGGTATCTCGATAATCTTATCGCGGTAGGAAGCAAACATCGGGTGGTTATAGAAAATATATTTTACCAATAAGGCCTCCCGGGTTCTTGCTTTCCTGGCTGGTTTGTTCAAAAGCACGTAATCATTTATTGTAATCCCTATATCTCGTGTGAATATCAGGTTGGGTACGGGAGGGAACAGCATTTGTTCGTCATTCAGTGAGCCGCTGATAAAGACCTTGGATAATTCAATTGATGAAAGCGAGGCAAGGTTATCCTGTGTCTCGTAAGAACAGTTTTCAATGGCGCATACAGAAGCAATCAGTTTCAATTTTATTTCACGATCCTCTAAAATATCACTCAGCAGCCATTGCAATTCGACTACTTTATCAGACTTGAAAAAATCGGGATGGCCCGGTTTGTAAAAATTAAAATTGTTTTTCGGGTCATCAATGCCGGCAAGATGACCTTTTATTTTTCCCGGGTCAAGAAAATACAATAACAACTTGGTATAGTAATCATATTCCTTCCTGCGGATTGTTTCCAGGTGAACGATATCTTCAAACAGCCAGTCCTGCGCTTTAGAGGGAACCACTTTTCCCAGGCCACTATCAGGGCTGTGGACCAGGAGTCGCCTCAGACGTCCGATCTCAGATGTAACAGATATTTTATTGCCATTCTTAGCCACGTGATTAGTTTATTAGTTGATCAGATGATAGTTTATTAGTTGATTAGTTCACAAAGGTACGCCACCGGTATCTATTTACTAATCAACAAGGCAACTAATCAACCAGGCAACTAATTTGCCGCAACGTTATTCATGCGCAGCGAGAATTGGGACCGGGCTATGGAATGCCAGTTTCTTTGTATGGCTGGCGCTGAACATACGGTTGATGAAAGAATGATTTTTTGGAATGACGATCAACAGGTCAATATTCCGGTCTTTTGAAAATTGTTCAATGGCCTCATAGAAATCATTCATCCCGATAAAATAAAATTCCGGGCTGAATTCAGCGAACAAGGCCTGCATTTTACCCTTTTCAACAAGGTATTCATCTGTCAGCGATACATAATGCTCGTTGTCCACATTCACGATATGAAGATTTGCGTTGAACATTTCCATGATCGTTTTTATCGCCAATACAGGAGTGGTCGAATCTACATTCTTAAAATCTGACGTCAACGCAATATTCTTTATGCCTGCATATTTAGAAATGGGAGGCACGATCATTACCGGGCACACATTCTGTTCGGCCATCTTGATCGTATTACTCCCCGTGAGCAATTGCTTCCATTCATTCTTTTCCGAAATACCCATTACAATCAACTCAGCGGTTTTCTGGTAAGCTAACCTGCCAAGACTATCAATCAGGTCTTCGCCGTATTCTAATACACATTCAATATTATCGACAACTCCTTTTTGAATCAGCTCAGCTTTCAGGTTTTCGAGATATTGCCCCGCAGTGTCCGATTCTTTTTGGTCGGTAAACATATGGTATAAGATTACATGCGTATCGGGTTTGCCGCTAAGCATATCAGCCGTATACCGCGCCGCATTTAACGAAGTTTCCGAAAAGTCAACCGGGATGATAACATCTTTCATTTGTAGGCGTGTTGTTTGTGATGTGCAAAGAAACAAAAAAATAGCCTATCACAAATAATTGTAGCAATCAGTCGTTTAAGGCAAAATCAACGGCGGCCTCGGCGTGTATTCGGGCAGTATCGAAAACCGGGACCGGCACATCCGGCTGTTGAATGAGTAGAGGTATTTCTGTGCATCCTAATATGACACCTTCCGCACCCCGCTCAATCAGTTCTTGTATGATGCCAAGATAACGCTGTTTTGAAGAGGGAATGACCAGGCTGCGTCCCAATTCTTCGAAGATGGTATAATGAATAAAACCCCTCTCTTCGTCCTTTGGAATGATCGTCTCAATTCCTTTGTCGGCAAGTTTGGATGTAAAAAAATCAAGCTCCATCGTAAACCTGGTTCCAAGCAACCCGACCTTCTTCAGGTTTTTACTTTGAATGGCCGATGCAGTGGCGGTTGCAATATTAATTACCGGGACCCCAACTTCGTTCTCTACTTTGTCTGCAATCAAATGCATGGTATTGGCACAAAGGATAATGCCGGCGGCGCCAGCATTCTTTACATGGTGAGCAGCCGCGGAGACCAGTTTAAAATTAGCGTCCCAGTCGTTGGCGTCGTTATTTCTCTTTATATCTGCATAATTGAAGGAGTAAATAATGCATTGTGAAAAATTCAATCCGCCAAGTTTCCGGTTAATGCCCTCGTTGATCATTTTGTAATAGTCGATCGTGGAGACCCAGCTCATGCCTCCGATAAGTCCAAGTGTTTTCATTAATTAATTGTTGATGATAAAGTTAGTAGTATTGGTCCGACCGTCCCGGTCTGACCAGTGAGCAGATGTTGAAATATCTCGCAACCGCTACACCCGGGAATATGTTTTAGTGTTAATTTACGACGTTATAAAGCTACTTGCATGACAAAAACAAGATTAGAGGCATTCAGCGACGGCGTTATCGCTATTATTATAACGATCATGGTACTTGAACTGAGACCGCCGCATGGGTCGGACTGGGCGGCAATAAAACCAATCGTGCTTCCTTTTCTTAGCTATGCCCTTAGTTTTTTATTGGTTGCGATCTACTGGGGCAATCATCATCACCTGCTCCATACGGTATCGCACGTTAACAGCAGAATAATCTGGGCCAACACACATCTTCTTTTCTGGCTCTCCCTGATTCCATTCGCTACAAACTGGGCAGGCGAAAACCATTTTGGTACTGTTTCTGTTGCAGTATATGCCGGCCTGCAGGCGATGTGCGGTATCGCTTATTATATCTTGCTGAGGATGATTGTTGCCAGTCAGTCACTTCGTCCCGGTCTTCAGGAGACATTGGAAAAACAAACAAGGAGGGGAACAACGTCATTGATCATATATCTGGTCGCTATTCCATCGGCTTTTATTCACCCGGCGATTTCAGCGGGGCTATTTGTCCTTGTGGCAATTATCTGGCTGATACCTGACAGGAATATTGAAAAAGCTTTGAAAGAATAATTTATTACAAATAATACGATGCAATGAAAAAATATTTTTTGGTTTTCATTTTATGCATGGGGTGTAATGCAATGCTTGCCCAAACAGAAATGAATTTGTACGGGAACGTGCCTAACAGCAAGGCATCGCCGAACAAAGAAGAAAGCGTAACTACGGACAATATTCTTCGGATCAGCAGAGTCTCCATTCCCACACTTACCAGGTATGCGCCGGCAACACTAAATGAGAAGAAAGCTGCTATTATTATCTGCCCCGGTGGCGGCTATGCACGTTTGGCAGCAAGTCATGAAGGTTCCGATGTGGCAAAGGTATTTAATGATTGGGGTCTTACTGCCTTTGTGTTGAAATACCGATTGCCCGATGATACGATTATGATCGATAAATCAATCGGTCCGTTGCAGGATGCTCAAAGGGCAATTCAGATAGTAAGAGAGAATGCGGCCAAATGGAATATAGATCCAAATAAGATCGGAATAATGGGTTTTTCTGCCGGTGGGCATCTCGCTTCCACCGTTGCCACTCATTTCAGTAGCGCAGTCATTGATAATCCAAACAATGTCTCTTTGCGGCCCGACTTTTCTATTTTGCTTTATCCCGTCATCAGTTTTACAGACAGTCTTGCGCATGTGGGTAGCCGGAATAACCTGATCGGAAAAAATGCCCTAAAAGTAAATGAATATTCCAACGAATTGCAGGTAAACCAGCAAACTCCAACGGCATTCCTTGTTCACGCCGCCGACGATAAAACGGTTAAGGTTCAAAATAGCATACGTTATTACGAAGCTTTGCTGAAGAATAATGTTTTGTCCGAATTGCATATCTACCCGAAGGGTGGCCATGGGTTCGGCATGAACAATAAAACAACCAATGATAAATGGATGGAGCGATTGAAGAACTGGCTGCAGGCTAATGGGTGGCTATAAAATAATCGGTCCGGATAAGAACCGATTTTTAACTAGAGAAGGGTTAACGATATTTCACGCTTTGCATGTTTTGGAGTGTATTTTTCTGTACCCTCCGGATAAAAAGCTGATCTGAATACAGCTTTATTCAAACCAGATCGTTGGTCCTAGTGCCCTGGCCACCTCTGCATAGTTAGTCCAGTTAATATGGTGAGCCCTGTAAGTGGAATCAGTAATTACAAGAAAACGGAATTTAGAACTGGCTAAATAAGAATTCTGAGGGCCTGGTACCTGCCCTGGTGAGCTAGCGGTCATTATTTTTACGATAAACCCTGAGTTATCTGCAGTATAGCTAAAATTAATTGTTTCGCCTGGCGTCAGGACCTGCATGGGTAACGCATTAAAGACATGAGCATTTCTTCCCTTCACGCTTGCAAAAACAAATTGTCTGTGAGTAGCGTAGTTGTAACCCTGACCATCAGGAAGGTCAAATGCGCCTTGCAACCAGAACGAACGCCGTTCGGTCTCAATGGCAAATGGTAATGTCGTCCACCTGCTCACATAATTCAGACCTATAGGAGGTGCCGCCGTTACCGGCGATTGAACAGGATTTCGTGGCGGGACAACTTCTTTTTTTGAACAGGAAAACAAAGCCGCGGTGAATGCGATCAGCAAAGTTATGTATGTTATCTTTTTCATGGTAGATTGTTTAAATGATTTGTACTTGATTTAATGTCATCGTGAGGCGGGACCTGGGAATTAAAATAGCGGATGAATTTATTTCAGCTCATCCGCTATAATTTTGTTTCGGGAAAGCCTGGCACTGAAGTCAGAGTCTTTTCCAGTAACCGGCTTATGATTTTATTTTTTCCGACAGATCTGCGGACTGCTGTTTAACGTTTCAGCATTAAAGATTGCTCGGTTATTTCGTCTTCCAGCACTTTGATTTTTAGCCAGGATCTTTTGTCTTCCAGGTCAACCAGGTAGGCCGTTTTACCAGCAACGTTTACTTCAACAATACCGAAGATGTTTCTGCATGGATACGATTGCATGATACGGAGTAAGATATCCTTGGGCAAATGTTCTTCCGTATAGTACCTGAAAGTGTACATCAATTTTCCTTTTTGGTTGAATCCGGCTCTTACGGTTATCCCGTCGTTTACAAAATATGCACGATCATGTTTCCGATCAATTTTGGTCCAAATCACGGACGGCACATCTCCAAATAATGATTTGAATGTTTTCACCGCGTTTGAATTTTCCGGAAGGCTGGATCCGGCCGGGGTAATTTCGCCTCTTTCGGTCGCCTTGTTTTCAATAGATGAGGTAGCTCCCTTGGGTTTATCAGATGCTTCAAAGGATTGAGAATGCGCTGCAAAGCTTACCAGCATGTACGACCCGGTAAGGAGAGAGGCTAAGATTGAGATTTTTTTCATAACAAAAGATTTAGTGTTAATTAATGAAGTTTAAGAATATAAAAATTGTTGGAATTAAGATTTACCAGGGATGACCTGGAGTTAACGTTTCTTATAATCAGCAAAGAGCTTGTAAAAGGGGTTTCAAACTTGCTTATGGTTTGAAACCCTGGATCAGAGGTGAAATGGTCGCTGTCTTTGGTATGTGTACCGAAAGGATATATGTTAAAGACAGAAGAAGACTACAGGTTTTCAGGATCATTTCTCACCGGCAACGGAGATCAGCCTTTTTGATAATTAGCATCTTCGATAATTTCTCCGTCTATCACCCTTATTTTTTTCCAGGAAGTTTTATCCTCCAGGATTATCAAATAGGCCATTTGAGAATCCACGGTGACTTCGGAAACTCTATAAATATTGTGATCATAAAATTTGCTCCTGACGATGTGGCGGATGTCCTTGGGAAGGTTTTCTTCAGTAAAGTCCCGAATAGTGGCGAGTCTCCGGCCTTTCTTAGTATAATAGACTCTTGTATCAATATTATTTTTTGAAAATTTTACCATTAAACCTCCTTCAATTGTTTCAAACCAGCTTTCTTGTTCCGCTGCTTTAAAAGATTTTTTGAAATCGTTTAACGCTTTTTTGTTTACACTGGTCAAAACAACATTGAGTGTTGTCTCAGTACCGGGGGGTGCCTGTTCCATTCTTTCGAAGTCTGTACTTTTTAATTTAAAATTGCTTTCAAATTTTTGTGCCGAAGCACAATTAAATCCTCCAATGATGGAAATATATCCGATCAACAGGAGAGGGAGTGTTTTTTTCATTTTTTTAAGATTTACGATATGATAAATAATGGTTTGAATTTCCTGGTGAATCTGCGGCAATGCTTGAGTTGCTCAATCTTGGCACAAACTTTTCCGGTTCGTCTTCAATAGGCGGTCTATGGTAACTAATAAATAGTAGTTGTTTTAATTTCCCAGGCAGAAACTTACTTAGTCAGAAAATACAATCTTAATAGACAGTTGGTCAAATGGTTTATCACTGCTCGTATTACCAGCGTGATAAATCACATTAAGATCAGCGCCCGATTCTTCTGACCATAGTTTACCATTCATGAAGGAAACCTGGCCGCTACTGATCAGCATTTCGGCGGTATCAGTCAGCACGAAGACTTTCATCGTCGTAGCATCGGGGCGGCTATTCATTATATCCCTAAGACTGCAAACAAAATTTTTATTATCGCCCTGTTCCCAATCGGTAGCCAAAAAGCGGAATTCACTGACCGGCCTGCCGGCACTTGTGGTTATAATTTTTTCTTTTGCTTCTTTGGTGCATGAGCTCTCGCACAGGTAAAGAATAAAACTGCACATGAAAAGGGGAATTAGAAGTTTCATACGATTAAGGTTTAATGATAAAGAGGTTTTGATTGTAATTTCAAAATGCTCTTTGTGATAAATAAGGTTAATGGCATCTTTCCCGTGACGACAAATGATCGTTTCAAAGAGGCGGTCAAACGAAAGGATCAGGACGGATTTCAGGTACGGCTATCGAATAAGGTCTGTTTTTCATTCCCGGCGTATTAATTCGGGCGTTATTATAGGAGACGCAGAATTAGAGAACCGGGAAACATGGCAAGGAAATAATTTTCAGTTTGTGTGTCTTTTTGTGTACTTTTTGTTACTGAAAACAAAACCAATGGGCCCTGTAACCACCATTAACGACGATGCGGGGCGGAATATAATAGACCAGTTACTGGAGGGAGGCATCAGCAGGAGAAAAGCTGAAGAACAATTGTTCAGCACATACAGTTATTTTATTCGTGAAGGCATTAATAAGTTTTCGCTTTCAGAGGATGAGTCATTTGATGCTTACTCAGATAGCATCCTTTCCGCCATTAATAAAATACTCAGCCATTCATTTGAAGGCCGGTCCACTCTAAAAACCTGGCTTTTCCAGATTTTCCACAATAAATGTGTTGACCTTGTACGAAAAAAGACGACTCATAAGCGAAGCGTGTTTAATACAATCGTCATTACAGATGTTTTTTACAGTCTTTCCGATTCTGCAAAACTGGTCATTGAAAAAATGGCAGAAAAAAATGATTGGGAGAAACTACGTCAAAAGTTAAATGAATTAGGTGATAATTGCCGCAAGCTATTGCAGTATTGGGCAGAGGGGTTCCCGGATAAAGAAATTGCCGTGCTGGTTGAATATAAAACGGCCGAAGTGGTAAAAACAACCAGGTTAAGATGCCTTGAAAAGCTGCGGCAGATATATAGCAAATAAACAGACAAACAATGATCGACACCCTGGAATATATCGACCGTTTTTTTAAAGGCGACCTTTCACCGGAAGAAAAACTTCAGTTTGAGCAACGTATCCAGGAAGATCCATCTTTTGCTGCGGAAGTGGCTTTTTATGCCGGCGCGATGCAGACAATAAGTAACGATATAGCTGAGGAAAAGAAGAAACGGTTTAAAGAAATTTATCAGGCGGATAAGCGTGGGGCAGTGTCGCGACCCGTACGAAAACTTTGGCCCTATATGGCTGCAGCAGCCGTTGTGGTTGGGGTTATCCTGGGAGGCTATTTATTGTTCTTTAGAACACCGTCTTCATCGCCACAGCAGTTGGCAGATGCTTTTATGAAGGAAGAATTGCAATCAATCGGCGTGGAAATGAGCCCCAATCAAGACAGTCTGCAACAAGGAAAGAATTTGTATAATGAAGGAAAGATTGACGAAGCATTGCAGCGATTCGAAAGTTTAGTTGAATATGACAGCTCAAACATAGAAGCGACAAAGTTGGCCGGTATTGCTTCTCTTCGCCTGCAGCAGTATGACAAAGCTTTGAATTACTTTATAAAGTTGGAAAATTATCCCGGGCTTTATGCAAACCCCGGTAAATTTTATCATGCGCTGACCCTGCTGAATCGAAACCAGGCCGGTGACGAAGAAGCAGCAAAGCAGCTCTTACAGCAGGTAGTTGAAAAGGACCTTGATAAAAGGGAAGTCGCAGAAGAGTGGTTAAAAAAGTGGTAGTTTTCGATCTTGTTTTATTTAGTTGTTGTTTTCAAAAGTCAAAATGTTTCAGGCAATAAAGATTTTATTTTGAAAAGCCTTTCATTAAGAGTACCTTAGAAATGAAAAGAAATTTGGAATCCTGCAGCCTTATGCCCGTTTCCTTCTAAACTACTTTCTCAGTTTTTTTAAAGAATTTGCCAGGTTTGTTTCCGTTTTTGACGTCAGGAATACGACAACCAATAACGTACTCAGTGAAAGCGAGAGTTTTATCATATTAAAGCGTAATCGGCCCGGTGATAAACTCCAAGCCAGACATAGTTGCAGCAGGTAGCGGATAAGAACTGTGGAGAGTAAGAACGTTGAGCGACAATGGCTGAAGATATGGTAATTCAATTCTTTCACCTCTAAAACTCTTTTTATGAGTTCAAAAAATTCAGTAAAAAAAGCCCCCAGACGCCTAACGATGATACTTTCAATACCTATTAGAGCAAATAATGCGGGAGTAAAAGTTTCAGTCAAAAAAGCAAATGCTCAGGCAATGCTCAAAAAAATTATTAAAAGACGCGTTAACGGCAAATTTTGGGATGTGACCAGTTTTAAATGGAAAGGGCCGATAAAACCTGCGAAGAAGAGATACCAGGTAACTATTCGTTTAGTAAGAAATAAAAAAAATCCAGGCAGTCAACCACCTAAGGAAGGAACAGTGGCAAAACCAACTACTCCGCCGCCATCAATGTAAGTGGTCTTTATTTATAATATTGCCATTTCTTAAATATTTTTTTACTATTAGGGATCCATTTCATATTGATGACCCCTTGTGATAGTAAAAATTACTTAAAGCTAATAAAAGTAATGAAGGGTAAATTCAATAAAAAGAAGCTCGAAAAATACAAATTGCCTCCCCGTATAATAATCAAATTTCAGAATTCTCTTGATTTGCCATATACTGAACAAAAAGAGGTCGAGAATTATTTTTTGAAAAATAATGTAATCCAATGGAAAAATCTTAGGCTAAAATTTCCTGGCATAACAGTAAGCAAAGTATTCAATTCACTAGAGCCTGAGGAAATTAAGAAGTTGATGATTAAAATTGAAAACTCAAATTCCAATTATACACCACCCAATTTTCTTAAATGTTATGCTATTGACTGCCCTTATGGAACGAATACCGATGATTTATTGTCAATACTGAGTAAAAATAAGCACGTTGAGTACACATATATTGAAAGTGATGCAATTCCGCCATGTAACATCACAGGAG
Source organism: Chitinophagaceae bacterium (assembly GCA_025450235.1). GTDB lineage: Bacteria > Bacteroidota > Bacteroidia > Chitinophagales > Chitinophagaceae > VBAT01. The sequence goes on from JANWHX010000068.1 coordinate 12,704, forward strand.
TAAACCCCGGTTTGAGCAATCAGGGTTATTTAAATGCTTCGCCTGAAGGTATTGATGCAAAATATGCATGGACATTCAAAGGAGGCTGTGGAGAAGGAAATGTTGAGTTTATAGATATTGAACGCGGCTGGAAATTAAATCACGATGATATAGACCGTGCTGGGGTTGATTTGCTTTTTGGTGATAACACGGATCATTCCGGGCATGGAAGTGCCGTGTTGGGAATAATACTGATGCAGGATAATGATAAAGGTGGGATTGGAATAGTACCTAAAGTCAAAGCTCATGTAATGTCCCAGATAGATCAACATAGAGACCAGGGGGGACGAATTAGAAAACGGAATATAATTAATGATGCTATTCTGAAAGCAATTCACCGTCTGAACCCAGGCGATATTCTTTTAATTGAAGCACAAGTCAATGACGACTTAAATCAATTCCCGGTTGAAATTAGACAGTTAACTTTTGACATGATTGAATCCGCAACGGCCATGGGAATAATTGTGATTGAACCGGCCGGTAATGGCGATCTTTTCACCGGGTTTGGGATTGATCTGGACGAATTTTCCAACACGAGTGGTAAGAGGATTCTAAATCGTGATAGCGCAGATTTTAAGGATTCAGGCGCTATCATGGTTGCTGCTTCAACAGAGTCTGAACCGCATGGAAGAAAGCGTTTTTCAAACTATGGCAGCCGTATTGATTGTTATGCCTGGGGTTCTGGTGTTTTTACTGCTAATGATCCCGCTGATCCGGATCGTGAAGGTATTGATCCTGCTAATCCTGATTATAATCCGAACTTCTCGGGTACATCAAGTGCGTCAGCTATTATCGCCGGTGCTGCTATTGCTGTTCAAAGCATAGTCGAGGGATTACGCAAACCGCGCCTGGATCCTGCCCGGATGCGTAGTATTTTAAGCAGTAACGGAACTTCATCGAGCAGCAACATAAAAGTGATGCCTGATTTGAAACAAATTATTGACAACATTATCCTTCCGTCGTAGCAGGAAAGCTAATAAATAGTTGGAAAAGTTAGTTGCTTCAGGCACGAAACGCTCTCAATTTAATACGCCATGCGCATTAAGCTATTGATCTTAATCTGTACCGGTTTATTCTCCGCAATATTTTTACACGGACAATGCCCCGACAAAGACTGGTTATGGAAAAGATTGATGTTTCTGCGCGATTCCTCAACCTCATCAACTGCAGAAAAATTGAATGAATTATTAAGTTACGAATCCAAAATAAAAAGCTGTTCCTATAAATTCGATTCAACTCATGCATTGTTGCTTCAACGAATCGGCGCAACGTATTTCTATCAATCCAAATTTTTAGATGCCGCCAGTTACATGCGGCAGTCCATTAAAATCGTAAATGAAAACGCGGGTAAGGCTTCGGTAAATGTAAAACACAATATAAGAAATTATTATAGCCTTGCATGGATCTATGATTCATTGGGGAATACCATTGAAAAAATGAAAGCCATTGATAGCTGCATTTTCCTCGCTATCCAATTTAATTCTGCAGATATTTTTTATATTCATGCCTTGTTGGCAAAAGTTGAGCATTGTTTTGATGTGGGGGATTACAAGGGCTGTATTGATTATGCGTCGAAATGTGAAAAAATTTCCAATCAATATGCTAATGTTGCAAAAAGCCAATACCTCATTGGGTTACAGCGTGCCCTGACGAGCCTTTTCTGGAGAGTATATGCATTAATTAAATTCAGAAATTATGATGCTGCAGAAAGGCTCCTTGCTGATAAAATTGAAGAATGCAAGAAAACCGGGCTTAAAAGGTATTTAGGAACACTTTACCAGGGTTTTGCGGAAGTGCAACTAAAAAAAGGAAATTATGAAAAAGCAATTCTGAATTATAACCAGGCGCTTACCTATGAGCAGGAAGCCGGGGAAAATATAAGCTGCAAGGTTATACTAACCAATATTGGTCATGAAATCTATTTAAAACATTTTAAGGATGCCGATAAGGCTCTTGAATATTTAAAAAAAGCTCTTACTTACACTAACAGGGAAAAATCTGAAGATATCGATGATTCTTTTGCGTCGTTAAGTGTTTTTAACTCGATAGCTAATGTATATGTTCAGAAAGGTTTTTATGATACAGCTTTCTTTTATTTTCAGTTGGCATTAAATCAAGTTAGGCCAGGGACGACAGAAACTACTTTACTGCATAGTCCAATAGAAGAATTTTCAAAGCATAAACGCATGCATTACCTGTCCGACCTTTTATTAGACAAGGCAGATACATTTAAAAAACAATTCGTGGCTACAAAAAGGACGGATGCTCTTATTCAGGCAATAAAGGTTTATAAAGTTGCTGATCAATTATTGGACCGAATCAAACTTGAACAAACTGAATTAGAGTCAAAGCTTTTGTGGAGAAGTGATTCGCGTCGTTTGTATGAAAATGCTATTGAGGCCTGTTATTTGCAAGGAAATACTGCTGATGCTTTTTATTTTTTTGAAAAAAGCCGGGCTGTATTATTAAATGACCAACTCAATGAGCAACGGTGGCTCGGCGAAGCAGATATATTGCAGCAATCGCAACTAAAACGACAAATATTTGCAAAAGAAAGAGCATTAGATGATACTAATAAAACGGCGGTCCGCTATAGTGAATTAGAGGAAGGGATTTTTGTTGATAAGCGGGAGTTGAATAGATTGCAGGATCAGATCAAAGCAAAAGACCCTTTATTTTATCAAAGTTTTTTAGATTCAAATTTTATTTCCATCAATGATGCTCAGCAAAGAGTTTTAAAGGATCACCAGGCATTAGTCGAGTTATTTTCCGGAGATAGCGCGGTCTATGTTTTGGTAATTACACGACAAAATTCCAGCCTTCAAAGTATTAATAAAGCGGCTTTTGAAAATTTATCTGCCTCTTATATGTCTTATATTTCGGACCCCGAGTTTTTGAATAGAAATTTTCAGGCATTTATCTCATTATCCCGGCAATTGTATCGATTAATTTTTCAAGATATCAGTTTGCCCCGGGGACGTATCATTATTTCTCCCGATCGCCGCTATTTTCCGTTTGAATCACTCGTGACAAATACACAACCTTTAATTTATTTTCTTGAACATCATGCCGTGAGTTATACTTATTCGGCGCGTTACCTGATAAATAGTTTCACGACAAATTCTGCTATCAAATCATATACATTTATGGGTGTAGCACCAGTGAAATACGCCAATGGTTTAGCTACGCTATCAGGCAGTGATCGATCCCTGGAAAAAATTAAAAATTATTTCCATAGCGTAAGAAACTTTATTGGGAATAAAGCGTCAAAAAATAGTTTTCTGAAGGAGTATTATAAATATAAGATCATACAACTGTATACTCATGCAGTGGATAGTGGTTTTACCGGTGAACCAATGATCTATTTTTCTGATTCAATTTTATCAATTTCTGATCTTTTTTATGAAAATAAGCCGTCTACAAGCTTAATTGTGCTGTCTGCATGTGAAACAGCTGAAGGAAAGTTATATAATGGCGAAGGAGTGTTTAGCTTTAACCGGCAGTTTGCAGCGTTGGGAATTCCTTCTTCAATTTCTAATTTGTGGCAGGTTGACAATAAATCTTCCTACCAGCTTACTGAGCTTTTTTATAAATACCTTGCAAGGGAGATGACTCCGGATATTGCGTTGCAGAGGGCAAAACTGGAGTTTATTAAAACTGAATCAAAAGAAAAGTCATTGCCCTATTACTGGGCCTCTCCAGTTTTGGTGGGGAAGACCGACCTGATTGAATTTAAAAAACCATTTCAGTGGAAATGGATAATTTTTATTGCATTTTTTCTGGCTTTGGCTTCATTCTGTGGATGGAGAAGACTGAACAGGGAAAAGCGTTTTCGTTTTTAAGCGGCAGATCATTGGTGGTCCTTAAATGTTAAAACCAGGGGCATAATTTCTTTATTCCGGGGTCGTGGCAGAAGACCAGGATAATGAAAGCTTCCATTTTGTCGCCGTTGATGGTTCTTAGTTCACAATAGTCAATAAGTTTCAGGTAATGAAAATTTTATTTTGAAAAGCCTTTCATTAAGAGTACCTTAGGAATGAAAAGAAATTTGGGATCCCACAGCTTTGCCCCCGTTTCCTTCTAAACTACTGACACCATCCGCTACTTTTCTTTTTCTTAAAAAAAATTGCCAGATTTGTTTCCCTGTGAGGT
>JANWHX010000069.1 GCA_025450235.1 Chitinophagaceae bacterium
TCAACCGTTCATATAATTTGCCAGCAAACAAATTGTATTCAGTTTAACTTTAAATAAACTGGTATAATAATGCACCACCGCATAACTTTTTCTTTCATTTTCTTTTTCATTGTTCATATTTCATTTGCGCAGGATAGACCCGGACCACGGGCATCCGGTCACCTTTTTTATTTTAATGCTACCCAGTCATTGATCCTGATTGATGGTTATGAAAAAGGTACTACTCCTGCAAAAGCTGAAACCTGGGCCTGGAAAAGCGGGTGGAATAAAACAGATATAACCGATCAGCCTTTGCGGTCATTGAGTGCAGCGGCCTATCTTCCGGATAAAAAAGAAATTTTTGTTTTTGGCGGTGTTGGCAGTAGGGGATATGAAGATTCGTTAAGGGATGCCTGGATATATAATGGCAAAGAATGGAAAAAAATAACCGGCACTTCTATCGGCACCCGCGATCATCATGAAATGGTGTATGACGAAAACAATCATTCCATCATCGTTTATGGAGGCCAAACAGGGAACAGGGGGTATGATTTGCAAACCTGGATCTTTAGAAAAGATCAATGGACAGCATTGAATATTCCCGGGCCGGGACAGAGAGTGCATCACGCTATGGCATATGATCCGGTGAGAAAAAAGACGGTTTTGTTTGGCGGGTTTGCAGAAAAATCTTCCCCCGATGATACATGGGAGTTTGATGGCCAACATTGGGCAAAGATCAGCACAGTAACAAATCCCGGTGCGAGAGGGCATCATGCCATGGTCTATGATCCCTCAAGAAAAAAAGTTCTTTTGTACGGTGGAGATGCTGATTGGACAATCAAAGGAGATGTGTGGGCATGGGACGGAAAGAATTGGGAAAAACTTTCTGACAATGGTCCGGCCCGGATACTGTCTGCAGTAGCTTTCAATCCGCAAAACAATAAGCTCTATGTTTTTGGTGGCAACGGTGGCGATCATGCTACAAAAGTCTATTCCGACCTCTGGGAATGGGATGGAAAAATATGGACTCAAATTGAAAAGGGAAAAGTCTATAAGTGGGATAACCAGAAGGATATGTTTGTTTTGACTGACGAACAGTAATTAAACCTTTATTACCTATCCGGAAAGGGGCATAAAACCTTTTGAACCACATAGAACATAGAGCACATTAGAAAGAAACACATAGAATTCTATCCACGCCTTTGGGTCCGAAGGACTCCTTTGGAGCGGGACAAGTTGTGAAATCCTATGTTTCTAAATGTTTCAAAAAACGCGTCGTTAGCTCAGGGCAATAAGTGGAAAATTGTTTTTCAATCGCGATATTTATCTAAGCCAAAAGTCGGTCAACAGCTTCGTAAAATGCGTCTAAAGGAAAAGGCTTTTCGAAAAACGCATCAGCCCCATTTGCCATAGCGACATCACGGGCAGTGGCAAATCCTGTGATCATAATGATCTTTATGGAAGGATGCTTTTTTTTGATATAGCTGATAAAATCAACCCCGAATCCATCCGGAAGCTGATTATCCAGTATAATAAGGGACGGCTTATGTTTCGCTAAATATTCCTCGGCAGCCAGGAGAGTATTTACATAATCCGGATGCAGCTTTTTGTCGCTAAGGACCATGTCCAGTACCAAGGCTATTTCGCCTTCGTCTTCTACGACCAATATTTCCTTTGTCAACCCGGTCTTAACTTTAACTGCACTTGCCATATTTTTCAAAATTAATAATTAATGCGTTAAATAATGCGGTTTAAGACCATTACGCCTATAAATTCCAGCAAATTGCCTGCCTCAATGGATATTTTGTAGGAAAATCTCTCGTCTTTGAAATTCGCCATTGTTCAATGCTGGGTGCAAATGTTAATAAATGAATAACTTTACAAATCAAACAATCATTTTTATTATGCCACAAGATAAAACAGTAGTCCTTCATACCTATCTTGATATGCCGGAGGCTAAAATGATCCAGGACAAACTAAAGGAAAACGGTATAGCGTCTTCTTTGAATGATGAAAATGTACTGGGTATGGACCCGGTAGGTGGGGTGGAACTTAAAGTGTTTGAAAAAGATAGAGAAGCAGCCGAAAAGATCATTTCGGGGTAACCGGTCCTTCCGCGACTACAGTTTTTCCCGGCAATATTGGGGGAAAAAAACCACGCTGCGCCTGGTAATGCTGAACAGCATATTTTTCGAAAGATCGTATATCAATAAAATATGTGGCATTCCATGTAACTTTCCCATGTACTTGATCGTAACAGCTCGTTAACCGATACACGCGGCAATTGTATTAACCTGATAAACTCAATGAATGAATATGGCAAAGACTTTCAATAAAACAATTTGGATTCTTTCTTTTTGCTTCCTGTTTTGCCAACATTTATTTGCACATAATGGGGAAGTGGCTTATGCATACCCGCTTGGTAAGATTACAGTTGACGGCGATTTTTCAGATTGGCCACCGGGAACAACGAAATATATGATCGGTACGTACTTGTCGGATACGAAACCAAAAGACGCCACCGATTTCTCCGGTTTTTTCCAGGTTGGCTACAGGCTTGATAACCGTTCAATGTATATTGCCTTTACCGTAACTGACGACGACTTTATTGAAGATACCACGCAGAATGTCCGGTTTAATACGCAGGATTGTTTGGAACTCTGTATTGATGCCCGGCACCTCCGGGCCGGTTCAGGTGTAGCTTCCTTTATGTATAGCAAAAAACTGCGCAATACAAACAATGCTTTTTATGATGCCTTTTCCCGCAACGCATCCTGGGATATTATGGAAGTTGTTGTCGTTCGACGGGGTAATATGCGTTTCTATGAATGGCGGATCATGTTAGGTGATGAGTTTGCGGTAGGCAAATCTGTCGGTTTCGATTTCCAGGTCTTTGATAAGGATAATGATGGAAGTTTTTCTTTTGCCAGTTGGGGTAAGGGCGGGTCAAAGTATATGAACCCCAAAGGTCTCGGAGATGTGATCCTGTTACCCGCCAATGAAAAACTAGCTACCCTTTCAGGCGCTATACGTTGGGACAAGCAATCAAAGTTGCGACTTCCTGGCGAGGTTCGTGTTAACAGTGTATCAAATGAAAAACTCTGGCTGGAAACAAAGCTGGATAGCACTGGAAATTATACGATAAATGTTCCGGAAGGTAAATACGAGATCATGTTGCCTGATGCTTATTTAACCGATGGTAATAAAGTTTATGCAACGGCCGCCGAAAAACCTGTTATCGTTTCAGCAAAAGCGGGAAAAAAAATAATGGCGACTGCTATCACTATGCCGGTGTCGCCTTTGCCGGATTTAATTCCTGCCAAAGGGATATTGCATGATTTTACAACAGCCAGTGCAAAGGATGTGGATCGGTTTATAGAAACATATCAAACCTATTATAGTATTCCGGGCGTCTCTCTGGCATTGATCAGGGACGGACGATTGGTATATCACAAAACATACGGCGTTCGCAATACGATGACTTCGGAGAAAGTCGATGAGAATACTCTTTTTGAAGCGGCTTCTATTACTAAACCAGTTTTTGCTTTTGCCGTTCAAAGATTGGCGGAACGGGGTATAATTGACCTGGATAAGCCGCTTTATCTCTATCTTCCTTATCCTGATATTGAATATGACGAACGATACAAACTGATGACGGCAAGACATGTATTAACGCATCGCACAGGCTTTCCAAACTGGCGCTATATGAATGCAGATGGAAAACTGAATCTTCGTTTCACTCCCGGAACCGCCTATAATTATTCCGGTGAAGGTTTTGAATACCTGAAAATGGTGGTAGAAAAAATTACAGGTAAAAAGGTAGAACAGGTACTGAAAGAAGAAGTGATAGAACCGGTTGGCCTTTATCATACATTTTTTTCTAAAAACGATTCTCTGCAGCGCATGGTAGCATATGGGCACTTTGATGGACTACCCAGCAACAATGACTTGCCCGAATCTCCGGGTATGGCCTACTCGATGCATACCGAAGCCGGGATCTTCACGAAATTCATGATTTATTTACTTGAACAAAAGGGATTGAATGCACAATCGTATGAGACAATGTTCAAAAAGCATTCAGATTTTAATTATGATCCGGGTGATGAAAAACCAAAGGTGCCATCATATATGGGCATGAGCCTGGAGATCCGCGAAACAGCTTTTGGTAAATCTTTCGGGCATGGAGGTAATAATGGCGATTTCAAATGCAAGTTTGAAGTGTATAAAGATCTAAAAATGGGTTATGTCGTTTTTACTAATTCCAATACATCCGATTATTTACTGGAAGCCCTTCGTAAGTTTTTTGTAGAGGGAAGAGACACACCATAAGATTGCAAACTGCTCGACAGAATTTAGAGCGTTCTGTCCATAGTATGCCACTTGGTTTTGAACCACCCTTCCTTTCGTCAGGGCAGGCTGCGACACAATAGGCCACAATAGTAGGAACACATAGAAGAACTATCCACGCCTTTGGCGGGACAAGTTGTGGATTCGTATGTCTTACTATGTCCTATCCCGCATTGTCGGCGGGACAAGTTGTGGTTCAAAATAAATTAGCTATTTCACCACTTCACACCCTCCAGAGGGCAAAAAACGAGATTATTCACGCCAATGTGGCGAAAAGCAACTATTATCAGAGTTTTCTACTTAGGGGTATGATAATTGCCTATATCTAAAGCTGCCTGGCACCAAAAGGCGCTTTAACAAATGCAGCGTTTTTCAATTCAAATCTTCTTATGAATAAAATCACTGGTTTTTTATCAATGGCTCTTGTTTTAACAATGATGTCATGCGCAGACAAACCTGCGGAAGTTAAGAAAGAGGTCATTGTTGTTCCTTCCGCGCCACCTGTTATTGTCGTAAAGACCGTTCCTGCAAAAGCTACCACTGTCACTTTGGATAAAAACGGTGTGAAAGTCGAGTCAAAGAAAGTAGATGTAGTGGTAAAAAAACAATAACTCATTTCTTCTCCGACACCCAGAAGGCCACAATAGTTAGGAACACATAGAAGAACTATGTGCCTATGTGTTCCTATTTCTATCCCGCATCGTTTGCGGGACAAGTTGTGGTTCAAAAAATCGCCTATTCCCGGTAGTGTCCTGATTTGGAAAAATGAAATACAGATTACACAGATTAAACGCCTGACCGGACGGGCAGGGATTTTCACCGATAAAATCCGTGTTGATCCATCTGATCAGTGTTAACCGTGTTCTATCTTTCGTAGGCTACAAATCGAAACCCGGACAGTACCTTATCTTCCGCTATTACAGTGCTACTTTTGGCAACCTTATCTTTGCAACCCTGAACGCACAAAAGCAAAATGGCCACCACTCAGCAAGTAATTGATCAAACAAGAAAATGGATCATCGACGTGGTAGTGGGCTGTAACTTCTGTCCTTTTGCTGCTAATCCAATGAAACAGCAAAGAGTACATTTCCAGGTAGAAACCAGCTCCTCGTCAACTGTATGTATGGATTCTTTGTTACAGGAATTGAAACGGCTGGACGATGACATAGATATTGAAACAACATTCCTGATTTTTCCTGATAAATTCAAATCGTTTGATGATTATCTCCGGTTGGTAACCAAGGCTGAAAAGTTATTAAAAAAGCATGGATATGAAGGGATTTATCAAGTGGCGAGTTTTCATCCATTGTATGCGTTTGCAAATTCACCCGTAAACGACGCAGCTAACTATACCAACAGGTCCGTATATCCAATGTTGCATCTCCTGCGTGAAGAAAGTATAGACAGGGCGTTGGAGCATTACGAGGACCCAGAAAAGATTCCGGAACGCAATATTAATTTCGCCCGCGAAAAAGGATTGACTTATATGAGAATGTTAAGAGAGGCGTGTTTAAAAATCTGAGCTAACCTCCCGAACAGGGTGCAGAGACTGGTTCGTGAGACACGAACCAGGGCATTCGGCACACGTCGTGTTCTTCGTGTTCCTTTGTGTACTTTGTGCTCCGTATTTTTCTATAATTTCACCCCATGAAGAATTTAATTACGTCCTTAATTTTCATTTTTACTCTTTCATATTCCGCACGATCGCAAGAACATAAGCCGCAATTATTATTTGAACCTGCTGCCTGGGAGTTTGAAAGATTTGAATTGCCACCGTCTTTTGCGCCCGGGATTCCGTACAAAGGAGCAGAGGAGCTTCGCTTTGCACCAGGTATGTTCAAAAAGGATACAATCACCTATTTCACTTATGTTTTTGTGGCAGAACTAGCAGGCGTCATGACAATTTCACAGAACGATATCCGTGATTATCTTTTGAAATACTATATAGGGTTGTGCAGTGCCACGGCAAGAGATCGTAAACTCACAATAGATACAACAAAAATAACAGCTACTGTCGAACGGAAAAAAGGTACAACGGTTCAAGAAAGCATTTATGATGCCTCCCTGGATATATTCGGTGTATTTGCTGATGGGGCCCCTGTAAAATTAAATATGGAGATAAAAATCTTAAAACCCGGCGCTACTAAAAAGACCTATCTCTTTTTTATTGCGTCAGCAAGTGAAAAAACAGATCCCATTTGGAAAACGCTTTACGAGATCCGTGAGAAGTTTGCGATTCCAAAAATGGAACACGGATTACACTGATTAAACGGGATTTTCACTGATAAAATCCGTGTTGATCCATCTGATCCGTGTTATCCGTGTTCTATCTCTGGTAGGCTATAAATCGAAACCCGGACACTACTCGAAAGTCCAATTATCGTTCGATTGCATATACTTCTTACCTTCAACACACGCAAACCAATGATCAATGAAAACCCGCTCATTATCGCTGAAGATATCTCCCACTATCGGTTCCGTTTCCGCGGAGTGTATCATACCTGCAAAAAGCAAATGCATCATTACCATTGCCCATGGAGCAGGGGCAGGCATGAATCATTCGTTTATGGTAACCTTGGCTCAATCACTTTCAGAAGCGGGCGTCGCTACAATGCGTTTCAATTTTCCTTTTATGGAAAACAAAAAGGGAAGGCCGGATACACCCGCTGTTGCGCATCA
>JANWHX010000070.1 GCA_025450235.1 Chitinophagaceae bacterium
ATAATTTCGAAACGGAACAGGCAATTAAATCGGCCGCGGCAACCAATCAACCCATTTATATACGCTTTGGTAAAAAGGTAATGCAGTCATTGAAAGAAATAAATGATGATGTTTTTGAATTTGGAAGAGGAAGAATAATTACGAAAGGAAATGATATAGCGATCATTGCAACAGGAGAGACTGTTTACCCTGCGTTGCAGGCAGCAAAAAAATTAAAAGAGCAAAATATTGTTGCTACTGTTGTAAGCATGCACACCATAAAACCACTGGATACTTCATTGATTGCTGATTTGGCAAATACATGCAAGGCTATTATGACTGTGGAAGAGCACAGTGTGAACGGAGGCTTAGGCGAAGCTATCGCATCCTGGCTACTGCAGAACCGCTTTAAGGCAGCGGGTTCTCAAAGCCCCTCCTTTGGAGGGGTTTGGGGAGGCTTCTTTAAGATCATAGGCATTCCTGACGAGTACACCGTTACAGGTTCGCAACAGGATATTTTCAATCACTACGGAATAAATGAAAAAGGTATCGTGGATGCGGCAATAACTTTATTAAAGTAAGCATGAGGATAAAACGTTCATATTGGTTAGCCCTTTTTTGTTTGTTGTTTTTTTGTCATTGCAAAAACAAGGGGACAAAGCATGGGTCTAAAAAAATAGCCGTCGTCGTATCGACTCTGAATAATCCATGGTTTGTTTTTCTTGCCGAAACAGCTGCTGCGAAAGCAAAAACATTGGGGTATGATGCAAAAATCTTTGATTCGCAAAATAACACGGCCCTCGAAAGCGATCATTTTGAAAATATCATTGTCGCTGGTTTTGACGCGATATTATTTAACTCTACAGATGCAAATGGCTCGGTAGCTAATGTGTTAAAAGCAAAAACAGCGGGACTGCCTGTATTTTGCATGGACAGGGAGGTGAACAGTAACGACCCTACATCACAAATTCTCTCTGACAGCTATTCCGGTGCAGTTGCCATTGGAAAATATTTTACTCAGCAATTGCATAAGAAAGGAAATTATGTTGAGTTATTGGGTCTCGTAGGTGACAACAATACATGGGCAAGAAGCAAGGGCTTTCATAGCGTAGTGGATAATTATCCCGGTTTTAAAATGGTGGCGCAGCAAAGCGCCGACTTCGACCGCAACAAAGGCCTGGAAGTAATGGAGTCTATTTTGCAGGCGCACCCGGATATTGATGGAGTGTTTTGTGGCAACGATGCAATGGCAATGGGTGCTTACCAGGCATTGGTTTCTTCAGGCAAAGCTGGCAAAGTAAAAGTATTTGGCTTTGATGGTGCTGAAGATGTAATCACTTCTATCAGTGAAAACAAAGTGGCGGCAACAGGTATGCAATTTCCCAAAGTAATGGCAGAAACTGCGGCCGAGTTCGCAGATGCATATATAAAAGGTAAGCGGGATTTTCCAAAAAAGATCCCGGTGGCGGTGGAGCTGGTTACGGCGAAAAACATCGGCGATTATATTGCTTACGGAAAAAAATAATGCGGGCTAATGAAAAGTATCATTAAATACATATTATTGGTGTTGGCGATTGGCCTGGTGGGATATAATTCGGTTTATCTTAAAAAGCTTAGCTCCGTCAAAAAAACCACCGGGGAGAATTTTGATGCAGTAACCTATTCAAAAAAACTCTGGGATGAGAAATTGCCGGCAAGGCTTGACAGTGCCATTGAGATAACAGATCTTATCCGCGCAGTGGAAGCGAATCCTGCCAGCGCACTTGACCATTATTCTAACGCTTTAGGTATTGGGAACTACCGGTACAGTCTTGTAAAACTAACGGCAATAGCGGGGGTTATCAACGAAGACGAGATTGTGCTTCAGATAGCTCATTCCGATTCATTATTGATTGCCCGGCTTGCCACCGAGTTTATTTATGGGAATGCCGTTCGTGATGCGTCGGGGCTGGTGGACATTAAAGATTTTACCAATACGACGGATCTGAACAATATTTCGGAAGAGCTGAATAAAGCAGTGCGGGCCACAGTGCTGCCATCTTTCAAACAAAAAATAAAACAGGGAGATAAAATAGAGATGGTTGCCGCGACAGAGTTGAATAAGGCGCATATAAATTTCAATAACCTTGAATTAATACCTGTTCGCTTAAGAATCGTGCAGTAAACATGATTGTTGCAAGAAATATATCAAAGAAATTTTCAGGGGTTACTGCCCTTGCCAATATTAACCTGGAACTGCACCCGGGCGTTGTAAATGCGATCATTGGTGAGAATGGCGCCGGCAAATCAACGCTGATGAAAATATTTTCCGGGGTGCATACACAATATGAGGGCGAAATTCTTTTCAACGGCAAACCTGTCAAATTTTCCAATTCCCGTGAAGCTGAGGAAGCGGGTATTGCTATCATTCACCAGGAGTTAAACCTCGTTCCATATTTGTCAATAGCAGAGAATATATTCTTGGGCAGGGAGATCACCAACACAATAGGTTTATTGGATAAAAAACAGATGAATGAAAAAACAACTGCTCTGCTTGGAAGACTGAATTTCAAAGAAGCGCCTGATACAAAGATTGCCGCGTTAAAGGTAGGGCAGCAACAACTGGTGGAAATTGCCAGGGCATTATATTCAAACGCATCTGTAATTATTATGGATGAGCCGACATCAGCTATTAGCGATAAAGAAGTAGACAATCTTTTTTCAATCATCCGGCAGTTAAAGAGTGAAGGAAAGACCGTTGTTTATATTTCTCATAAACTAAAAGAACTCTTTACCATTGCCGACCGGTATATTGTATTAAGAGATGGGGCCACGATTGATGCCGGTAGTGTACAATCTGTTTCGCAGGATGAACTCATCCAAAAAATGACTGGCAGAAAATTAACACTTGAAAAAAGTGAAAGGGTTTTGACGGAGGCAGCAAAGTTATTATCGGTAAAGAATATTAATCTTCGTCATCCGCTTATCCCGGCAAGGAAAATCGTAAGCAATATTTCCTTTGACCTGCACGAGGGAGAAATTCTGGGTTTATACGGGCTGATGGGTGCGGGAAGGACGGAGCTGATGGAGACTATTTTTGGATTACATCCAAAAACTGCGTCCGGGGAAGTCATAGTGAATGGCAGGCTTACAATAATAAAATCGCCGGCAAATGCAATCCGCGCAGGTATAGCGCTCGTTCCCGAGGATAGGAAACTACAAGGGCTTATCCTGGACCAAACAATTGACTCCAATATCAGCATTACCGTTCTGAAAAAAATACAACAATGGGGAATCGTATTGAGCGCACAGAAAGAAAAGGAGCTCAGTAATAATTATATCGCTCGCCTCGCAATTAAGACGGCATCAGGCAAAACAAAAGTAAAAAATCTCAGTGGCGGCAACCAGCAGAAAATTGTATTGGCAAAATGGCTGGCAACTCACCCCCGGATCTTTTTGATGGATGAACCCACACGGGGTATTGACATAAATGCCAAGACGGAGATTTATAGGTTAATGAGATCACTTGCGGCGGAAGGCATGGGAATAATTATGGTATCGTCTGAATTGCCAGAGATACTTTCCGTATCGGACAGGATACTGGTCATGTGCGAGGGAGAATTGACGGCATCAATTCCTGTTGCAAAAGCAAGCGAAGAAATTATTCTAAAATATGCAATACATAAAAACTGATTTGACAGGATGACTGCAATGCCCATTTCATATAATCAGCATATCAGACGCTTTCAGTCCCTCATTGCGCTGCTTGTGTTATGTATTGTACTCAGTGTGCTGACTGATAAATTTTTTACGGCGGCCAACGGGTTAAATGTTTTGAAACAGGTGGCCGTTAATATTTGCATCGCAACCGGTATGACCTTAATTGTCTTAACCGGCGGAATTGATTTATCAGTTGGGTCGGTGCTGGCTTTGTGCGGAGCATTCACGGCAGGGTTGTTACAAAATGGAATTGCCATTCCTTCAGCTGACTTATTTATTGGTTTTACCATCTTAGGTGCGGTACTTGTTTCCGTTATTGCCGGGGCATTGCTGGGTCTGTTCAATGGGTTTGTGATTACATCATTCAAAGTGCCACCCTTCGTTGCCACATTGGCCATGCTCACAATTGCAAGAGGATTTACCATGTTGTATACGGGGGGTCATCCTATCAGCAACCTGGGTAGCGGTTTTGCTTTCATTGGTACGGGTTCTATTATTGGTATTCCTGTGCCAGTCTGGATTGCAACGGCAGTCGTATTGCTTGCGGTGTTTATCACACAAAAAACAAGACTTGGACGATACATCTATGCAATCGGCGGCAACGAGATCGCCGCAAAACTTTCCGGCATCAGGATCAACCGGGTAAAGCTAATGGTTTACAGCATCGGCGCAGCCCTGGCGGCGTTAGGTGGGGTGATAGTTACTTCCCGGTTGGACAGCGCCCAACCTAATGCGGGCATAAGTTATGAACTTGATGCAATAGCGGCTGTTGTTATCGGCGGCACTTCACTCACTGGAGGCAAAGGATCAGTATGGGGAACAGTTATCGGCGCAATTATAATAGGTGTACTTAACAATGGGCTGGTATTGCTGAACGTATCACCTTTCTGGCAACAGGTGGTAAAAGGCGGAGTGATATTGCTAGCAGTTGTTATTGACAAGATAGGAGAGAAGAAGGAATAGTAATATTGGAAGATTTGCAACGAAAAAAATACATACTAGCTATTGACCAGGGCACCAGCTCTACAAAGTCTTTAATCTTTGATGAAGGAGGCGTTGCTATAGCTAAAGGTTCATTACCCTTGCACACATCTTATCCCGGTAACGGATTTGTAGAGCAGGATCCGGAAGATATCTATCAGAATGTTTTGCAATCAGTTCAAAAATGTTTGCAGCAATTCAGGGAACGGGGGTGCATTGTTGGTGATATAGCTGCTATTGGTATATCCAATCAACGCGAAACGTTTATTATATGGGATAAAGATGGCAAGCCACAATACCCTGCAGTAGTTTGGCAATGCAAACGTTCCATCCGGGTATGTGAAGATTTAAAACAAAAAGGGTTGTCAGGGATAATAAATGAGAAAACAGGCCTGGTGGTTGACCCGTATTTTTCAGCTACCAAGCTTATCTGGCTGTTTCAAAATAATAAGCAGGTAAAGGGCAGCATTCAGAACGGCAATGCATTTTTTGGAACTATTGATACCTGGCTGTTATACAAGTTTACCGGCGGTAAAGAATATGCGACTGACTATACCAATGCTTCGAGAACAATGTTTTTTAACCTGCACACGTTACAATGGGACCAGGAACTGATTGATCAGTTTGGTTTATCAGGAATTCGTCTTCCCCAGGTAAAAGCTTCTTCTTCATTGTTTGGAGAAACAACACTCAACAATACTTTGCCACGTCTCATCCCGGTCACCGCATTAATAGGTGATTCTCATGCCGCAGCTTTTGGTGAAGGTTGCTATGAAAAAGGAATGGCCAAAGCGACTTTGGGCACCGGTTGCAGTATTTTGATGAACGTGGGTAACAAGCCGGTGAAATCCAACAACGGTATGGTGACGACTATTTGCTGGAGCGTGGAGGGAAGGATAGATTATGCATTGGAAGGTGTGATTGTTTCCTGTGGCGCCACGATCGAATGGTTAAAAAACGAATTGAATCTGTTCAGCGACAGTAAAGAGACGGAAACGATGGCAAATGCAGTGGCGGATAATGGCGGCGCATATCTTATTCCAGCATTCAGCGGGCTGGGATCCCCGCATTGGCATATGGAGAGAAAAGCTTCCATATCAGGAATAAATTTTGGCACCACCAAAAACCATATTGTACGTGCAGCCCTGGAATCCATCCCTTACCAAATTGCAGATGTAATTGCTGCGATGGAAAAAGATGCTGACATAACATTAAAAGAACTTATGGCGGATGGAGGAATAACATCCAACCAGTTTGTAATACAGTTCCTCGCAGATTTGCTGGGTAAAAAAGTTACAACCATCGGTATGCCCGATGTGTCGGCTTTGGGAGCAGCTTTTCTTGCGGGCTTGCAAACAGGAGTATATAGTCTCGATAAGCTAAAACAGTTGAATAACGAAAGGAAAATATTTAAACCGGTTAATGGAATAGGTTCCGTAGATAAGGCCTATGCAGGCTGGAAGCAGGCAATTCAAACGAGTAAATGATATTGAAAATCTATCTAACCATATTATTCGCTGTATTGATTTACGGTATTTGCTATTCACAGGCTAAGGCAAAGCCGCTTGTGCTGAAGGCGGAGAATTTTAAGCATTATGTTGATTATTTCAACAAAATGGAGGATGAGAACATCAAACAGGCTATACCTAA
Organism: Chitinophagaceae bacterium; assembly: GCA_025450235.1. GTDB lineage: Bacteria > Bacteroidota > Bacteroidia > Chitinophagales > Chitinophagaceae > VBAT01. The sequence continues at coordinate 6,310 of JANWHX010000070.1, forward strand.
TGATAGTTCCTGGGCCTGGATGAAGAAGAATATTCCTTTATTTGAATGTCCGCAGCAAAATTTCGAAGAGATGTTTTACTTCCGCTGGTGGACATTGCGCAAGCATATTAAACGAACTGAAAAGGGATTTGCATTTACAGAGTTTTTAGTGCAACGAAGCTATTCCGACAAATACAATCTTATAAGCAGTGCATTGGGACATCATATTTATGAATCACGCTGGTTGCATGATAAGAAGTATATGGATGATAACATTCTTGTGTGGTTGAGGGGGAATAACGGGAAGGCCATGAGCAAACTAAGGTTTTATAGTGGTTGGTATACTGATGCCATTTATAATCGCTACCTGGTAAATGGAGATAGAGGATTTGTCATTGATCTTTTACCCGATCTGGAAGCAGATTATGCTGCGTGGGCCAGTGAAAAAAAATCAGCAAATGGTCTGTACTGGCAATACGATGTAAGAGATGCTATGGAAGAAACGATCAGTGGCGGTAGAAAAGAGAAAAATCCACGACCATCTATTAATAGTTACATGTTTGGCAATGCTGCAGCATTAGAAAAAATAGCTGAGTTGAATAGTGTTGAACCGATTGCCCAGACTTACCGTGAAATATCCGATTCAATAAAAGGATTAGTTCAGGCTAAACTCTGGAACAGGAAACATGAATTCTTTGAAGTGCTAAAAGAACAGGGTGACACCTTATCAAACGTCAAGGAAGAAATTGGTTTTATCCCGTGGTATTTTAATTTGCCTGATAGTAATTACAATAGTGCCTGGAAAAGTTTGATAGATACAAAAACTTTCTGCGCACCTTTCGGAATAACAACGGCTGATAGAAGTCATCCGCAGTTTCGCAC
>JANWHX010000071.1 GCA_025450235.1 Chitinophagaceae bacterium
GAAACTCCGTGCATCCGTGGCTAATTCAAATGCGGCCACTACTGAAATTACGTCTAGGAAATTGAGACAAATTCAAATGATTTAATTTTATTCCTCCAAAAAATTGAAGTATGAGAGCGCCAAAATGTTTTTTAGTAATTAGTCTTGTGTTGCGGTGTTCATTTTCCATTGCCAGCGAGGGAATGTGGTTACCCCTATTGCTGGAAAAGTTGAATGAGAAAGAAATGAAAAGCCTGGGAATGAAGATCAGTGCCAGGGATATATATAGTATTAATAGCGGTAGCCTCAAAGATGCGGTTGTTAGTTTTGGGGGCTTCTGCACTGGCGGAATCATTTCCTCTAAAGGGTTGGTGCTCACAAATCATCATTGCGGATTTGACGCTATACAAAATCATTCAACGCTTGAACATAATTACATAAGAGATGGTTTCTGGGCAAAGGATTACAGGGAGGAACTGACTAATCCGGGCCTGTACGCCACCTTTATCATAAGGATCGATGATGTAACGAAGGCTGTATTAACCGGAGTTACTCCTGCGATGACGGAGAGTGAAAGGCAATCGGTAATAGATAAGAATATTAGTGAGCTTAGAAAGAATGTAAAAAAAGAAACCCACCAGGAGTCGTTTGTACGCGGTTTTTTTGAAGCGAACCAATATTATTTATTCGTTACAGAGACATACAGAGATATAAGATTGGTGGGGGCGCCACCCTCTTCGATCGGAACCTTTGGAAAAGATACAGACAACTGGATCTGGCCGCGGCATACCGGCGATTTTTCCATGTTTCGCATTTATGCGGGAAAGGACAATAAGCCGGCCGAATATTCTGCGGAAAACGTTCCTTATGTTCCGAAACGATCATTGTCAATTTCACTGGACGGGGTGAATGAAAATGATTTTACGATGGTTTTTGGATTTCCTGGCCGGACGACAGAATACCTGCACAGCGAAGCGGTTAAGCAGATCATTGAAGTAAATGATCCGGTAAAAATTGCAATCAGGGATAAAGCGTTAGCCGTCATAGATGGCTTTATGCGCAAAGACGAGCAGATAAAAATTCAATATGCGGAAAAGTATGCTCTCATTTCAAACGCCTGGAAAAAATGGCAGGGCGAAATACTGGGATTGACAAGAACTAACGCTGTTGCTAGAAAGAAAATGTATGAAGCAGAATTCCAAAAAAGGGTAAACGCCAGCCCCCAATGGAAAACGGAATATGGCACCTTATTAAGTGATCTGCAAACCGCTTATGATGAACTTAAACCCTATGGTCTTGCAAACGATTACTATTTAGAGATAACCGGCAAGATTGAATTGTTCAGCATCGCCCGGCGAATCAACACTTTGAGGATTCTAAAAAATAACGGGGGCAAGTTTGATTATTCTGCCGCACTTACAAAAACCAGGGATTCGCTTGTTGTTTTTTACAGGGAATTCAGTCCAGTTGTAGACAGGCAACTCTTTGAAGTATTAATGGAGATGTATGTGAAGGACCAGGATAGCAGGGTTGTTTCAACAAAAGTTTTGGAAGAGTTAAAAGCTGCAAATAACGATTTTAAGAAATGGACCAATGACATATATGGTGGGGCCGAACTAACTGCCGGAAATAAGATACTGGCCTCCCTGGAACAGAATCCTGCCGACTTCCTGGAAAAAATAAAAGATAACCGCGTGATCGTTTTGTACGCTGACATGGTTGATGCGTATAATAGAAACGTCGCCGGTAAACTCAATGAGATCCAAAATCGAATTAATATACTTCAGCGAACATATATGCAGGCACAAATGGCGGTGATGAAAGAAAAAAAGTTTTATCCCGATGCAAACAGAACGTTGCGGCTAACCTATGGCAATGTAAAAGGATTTAATGCAAGAGACGGAGTAAAATATGACCATTACACTTACCTGGATGGAGTAATGGAGAAATACATACCCGGGGATTATGAATTTGATGTGCCGGAAAAGATCCGGAAACTATATCGAAACAAGGATTACGGCCAGTATGGGAAAAATGGAAGATTGCCGGTATGTTTCATAGCAACAAATCACACGACCGGGGGAAATTCCGGCAGTCCCGCATTAGACGGGTACGGTAACCTCGTTGGCCTCAATTTTGACCGGGCTTGGGAAGGAACTATGAGTGATATTAACTATGATCCCTCTATTTGTCGCAACATTATGGTGGACATTCGTTATGTTTTATTTATAATTGATAAATATGCAGAAGCCGGCCAATTAATAAAGGAAATGAAGCTGGTCCATCCCAAAAAGAAATAATAATCAACGGACTGATCTTAAGAACCTTAGGCTTCGGGAAAAAGGGGACTTAATTTCGGGCAAGTAATTGCTTTATTACCCACGAGTTTTCCCCAAATACCCTATTTTTGCCATCCGTTTTTTAAACCTTACACATTATTATGTCAGTCATCCAGAAGATACAGGATAAGTATGCAAAATTAATGGCCATTATTATTGCCATCGCCCTGATGACTTTTGTGGTCATGCTTGCTTTTGAAAATGGCGGAAGCCTCTTTAAGAGCGGAAATTCATCAACAGTCGGGAAAGTAAATGGTACAACAATAGAGTACAACGATTTCATGAGGAAGGTGGACCAGCAGGAAAAAACGATGGAGGCCCGGGGTTATGGGTCCGGTTCTGCCCTTCAGCAACAGGCAGTCGAAGCTGTATGGAGTGATGAGATAAACCAGATCATTCAGAACAAAGAACTGGAAAAAGTTGGTATAGCCGTTGGCAAAAAAGAAATGGGCGATGTGCTATACGGCCCCAATGCTCCCGAAGAACTGAAGAAGATCCCAGGATTCACCGACTCAATAACCGGGTTATACAACGGCCTGGCTGCTAAACAGCAGATTGACGCAACGCTGAGGATGAAGAAAGGAACCGCGGAACAAATTGAGCAAAGAAACCAGTTAATTGCTTTTATAAATTACCATGAGAGCGCCCGCCTCAGGGATAAATATAATTCACTGCTGAGCAACAGTATTAATTATGCCAAATGGTTCATGGAGAAACAGATTGCCGACAACAGCCAACTGGCCAGGATCTCTCTGGTCAGAAACAATTATACTTCTGACAGCACCATTAAAGTAACCGACAAAGAAATCCTGGATTATTTCGAACAACATAAAAAAGAGTATAAACAGCAAATGCTGGAAAATCGCAGCATTTCTTATGTATCATTCAGCACACTGCCGAGTGCAGCCGATAGTGCCGCAGCAAAAGACAGGATAGTGGCTTTGAAAACCGAAATGGATACGGTCACAGATATAAAGAGGTTCTTGAGCGCACAGGGAGTTAATAATTTTAATGATAGTTATGTAAGCGCTTCGGCAATTTCCCCAACTATTAAGGACACCATTAGCAAATTGGGTGTGGGAACGGTATATGGGCCATATATTGACGGAAACTCTTTTTCACTTGCTAAATTGTTAGGAGTAAAACAACAGCCCGATTCAGTCAAGGTTCGTCATATACTGATTGCGACAACCAAGAGCGATCCCCAAACCAGGCAAACGTATGAGGTAAGGGATACGGTCACCGCAAAAAAATTAATTGATAGTATTCAATTGGCGATACGGAACGGGGCAAAATTCGATAGTTTGGTAAAACTTTCTGATGATGATCCACTTTCTGAAAATCCGCAACAAGGGAAATATAAGGGAGGAATTTATGACAGGGTAACAGCCGGTCAAATGGTGCCCGAATTCAATGATTTTATTTTTGGTAACCCGGTTGGCTCAAAAGGAGTGGTAAAAACACAATTTGGTTACCACTATGTTGAGGTTCTTTCGCAAAAGGGAAACTCAAAAGCATATAAAATTGCGTATTTGTCCAGGCCTATCGAAGCCAGTCCGGAAACAGAAAATAATGCCAGCAACCTGGCGGCGCAGTTTGCCGGAGACAGTCGTGATCGAAAGTCTTTTGATGCAAATGCAGAGAAGCTAATCACACAAAAAGGAGTGACCAAGAATATGGCCGCTGACATCACTCCATCACTTTACGACATACCGGCATTGGGTCCGTCAAGGACGCTGGTAAAAAACATCTATAAAGCCGACCTCGGAGACGTGCTGGAACCCGAAAAAGCAGGAGAGAACTGGGTGGTCGCTATCGTAACAGAAATAAATAATGAAGGAACTATGTCGTTGGCTAAAGCAAGATTGATCATCGAGCCCACATTGCGCAATAAGAAAATAGCCGAAAAACTGATCAAACAGGTAGGAAATGTGACAACCCTTGAAGCCGTGGCTGCGGCGTTTGGAGGTAAGCCAATCGAAACGATAGATAGCCTGCGGATGCGTGAACAAACTACAAATGCCGCAAGGGGAATTTCAACTGAGCCAAAACTAATTGGCGCATCCTTTAATCCTGCCAACACGGGTAAGGTAGTACCGCAGTTGATCGAGGGCCGGAGCGGGGTGTACGCAATCAGGGTTGATAATGTAACGGCGACGGCAGTGTCAAATGCAAACGTGACGGAAATGCGAAAAGCGAAATACCAGACCGAAAAGCAAATGTCGATGTACCGGACTACTCCGATACAAGTATTACGGGATGCCGCGACAATAAAAGACAAAAGAATTGACTTTTTTTAAATAAGCATCGAAACTTACTGCCCACCGGCCGTTTCGAACAGGAAGCGGCCTTTTCATTTATGGCCACAGTAAACAAGACCACAATCAAATTGTTATTTTTGTAAGTATTCTTGCTCATGGATGATCCTATCATAAATAAAGTGGCTGAAAGCGGGTTGATTACCATTGATCCCGCGAAATATTTCCCTAAACAAGACGTAAAGCTGTTTGATCTCAAGGATTATTTATTTATGGGGTTAATTCTAAAAGAAAAAGAATTCCGCGAAGCGCTCAAGAACCTCGACTGGGAACAATACAGGAATAAGAATGTAGCGGTCGGTTGTTCTGCCGATGCTATTATACCCGTCTGGGCCTGGATGCTCGTTGGCTCATATCTTCAACCGGTGGCAAATGAAATAATAATGGGCGATGAAAAAGAACTCCATAAAACGATTTTTCTGAAAAATCTTTCCCGAATCAACATTAATGAGTTTGCGGACAAACGCATTGTAATTAAAGGTTGCGGCGACACTCCTATCGGTGATTTTGTTTATATGGAGCTGACAAGACTTCTTCAACCGGTTGCCAAAAGCATCATGTATGGTGAACCATGCAGTACCGTTCCGGTATATAAAAAGAAATAAATTTATCTTACCGGGCAGGCGCTTTGACTGTTGATTTTCGGTTTACAGGGATTATCGTCCGATTGATTATAGCTTTTATGATCCCACACAAATCCGATCTCAGAGCTCCCCGCTGTATAAGAATAGCTGTTATTTCCAACCTGTGCGTCATGCGCTAAACCCACCCTGATGCGCTCTTTGTCATTATCTTTTCCGGATAAATTAAAAGATAGTGTCATGCTGATAGTATTCATATCCCTGAAATTTACACTGCCGCGGTACCATAGACCAAGGCTAATGTCAATTTCATTTTGTGTCACTTCACCCCCCAGCTGGTAGCTACTATGTTTGGCCTGTTGATAGCCAATTGCACCCACACTAATTGACCATCTTCTTTCGGGGTTGGTAAAAGTGTATAAAAGATTCCCGGTCCATCTTACGGGCAGCTGACTTAGTATGGTATCTGATGTCGAAGTAAACGATTCATCGGGTCTGTTGATGTGATGAGCGCTGAATCCTACCAGCAACCGGCTATTTTCGGTAAGATGATAATTAAAAAAGGTGCCGGCGGCGAAATCAGGAAATAATTTTCCGCTATTAAAGGCGGCATCTGCTGCGGAAGATGATGCGGGGATCACTCCATTAATATCCAGCTGATCAGCAAAAACAAGCTTGCTATAATCTATTCTTCTTTGCGCCAATCCAAACTGCAATCCACCCGACCAAAACCACCTGGGTAATCCGCCATTAGCGGCCGCACTCTCAGTTCCCGAGCAAATTGTATATGCATACGAGGCATACACGCCGGCCTTCTTCAAATAACCTTCACTGGAGTTGGTAACGAGTAGTCCAACCCCGCTGCTGATGTTTGGAATAAATTTATCAATGGAAAAAGCCATGTAATTCATTTGAGAAGGAATCGTCCACCAATGGCGCCTGTAAATGGCACTGATCCGAAGATCGTTTTCACCGGATCCCGTTGCAGCAGGATTTAAGTTAATGGGAGATAAATAGGCCTGTGAAAATACCGGATCCTGTGCAATGGCCGATTGATATAACAGGCAGCATGTAACCACTGCAATACAACCGCCTCTTATCTTTTTTCTGCATAGTATGGTTGACATAGAAATCATTTTATAATTGTAATGAAACCAGCTTTGACATATTTGTTGCTTCCCGGGTATAGCATTCCCTTCCATTCGGTGCCGTTGATATAGGTGCCTTCTATTTGCCAGGTATAGGCATCCTGTTGTAAGATCTGGCCATTGAATTTTCCATCCCAGGGTTCAGAAGGTGATCCATTTGCATCAATCTTTGATGTTTCAAATATTTTTTGCCCAAAGGCATTGTAAATGCGCAGACGATATGTTTTTAATCCTTTAGCCAACGGCAAGAACTGGCGCAGGCTATAATTGCTGCAACCGAGACACATAGCATTAGGAACATACAAATAGCCCGGGACATAAAGAATAGTTACTTTGACAGAATCAGCAGCCTTGCAACCCGTTGAAAAATCGGTTACCAATAGCCTCACTTTATAGACTCCGGAATCACCATATTCATATGTTATCTCTTTTCCCTCTCTTGTCTGCTGCGACCTGTCACCCATATGCCATACATGGGTTTTATTTGGATTGGTAGCCCTGGTATCCCTAAAAGAAAATGTATAATCCGGTTGCTGTATAACCAATGACGGACTTACCTCAATATGCGGATAGGGCAATGGCTGAATGATCAATTTGCCGGAAATCGAAGTATCTCCGCAGCCGGCAAGATTCTGCGCCAATGCCTTTATTGTAAACTCTTCCGGCGCTTCGCTTCTTGAATTGACAACGAAACGATGATTGAACGGATTGGTGGTTCCCTCTATCGATCCATTTACAAACCATTTATAGTTTATTGCATCGTTACCATTATTCGTTGTGATTGCGGTAAAGGCCGCCAACGTATCATGACTGCATGTTTTGACAAGCGCGGGTCCGAAGGTTGTTTGCGGTGTACCGTAAACCCGGAATTGATAAATGGCACTATCGGCACATACATTGGTGGAATGCACAATAAGTTTGACGGAATAGGTTCCCGGAACATCATAAACATGTGAGGCCGAAAGACCGGTCAGATGTAATTCATCCTGGGGATTGCTGCTGTCATAAACTACCCATTCGACCAGGTCATATCCTGAAATATTTCCCGCAGTGACGTTAAGTGTATATGGAGCACAGAATTTACCGGGTGCAACTATTATCTGCGCAGGAACTTTGTCCACGACAGTTATTTGCCTCGAAATAGTATCGGTGCAAATAAACCCTGAAGGATGAACTTTCTTTGCAACCAACCGGATAGTATATTCACCCGCATGGTCGTACACGTGTTGCCCGCTCGAGAAAGAGGACGAAGTCCCATCACTCCAAAACCATTCAAATGAATTGGCATTTTCAGAATTATTAACAACGGATACAGGTTGTCCTTTACAAAGACGTGTGGGCGATACGGTGAAATTGGCTGTGGGCGGATCGTACACGACCACCGTTCGTTGTACGGTTGTATCGGAACAATCATTTTGCAGGCGAATGTTTACTGTATAATTCCCCGCAGCAGCATACAAATGTGTTATGCTGTTCTGATTATTCTCCGTGATAACAACAGGAGAATTATCTCCGAAGTTCCAGGTCAGTTGCGTTGCCCCGGTCGAACTGTTGTTGAATGTCACTAAATGCGGCGCACATCCCGAAAATTGATTACCAAAAGCGGTGATAAAAGGCTGGATAGTTATTGGGGTTACAACGATCACTAACGACTGCGTATCCCTGGTGCATTGATTTTGAGAAATAAGACGTATTGTATAGTTCCTGATGATACCCGTGTAATAAGTGTGGGTAAAAGAGGTAAGAGAATTGCTGGTATCGGTATCACCATCGCCAAAATCCCAGTAATAAACAAAATTGTTACCAAGCGAAGTGTTTTGAATGTGTATCGTAAATGGCGAACAACCCCTTGCCGTGTCAACAGCGAACCTTGCCTTTGAATTGGCAAGGACTTTTACACTATCATGGAAGTAACTCGTATCGCAACCATTGTATTCTTTTAATACGACACGATAAACCGTATCTCTGAATGCCGGACTTGTGCTGAATGTGATCGGGCCTGGCTGTACGGCTGTTGTAGTAATTCCATTTCCAAAATCCCAGAAGAATTGTACTCCCGACAATAATGTAGATGTGTTTGTAAACTGAACACTTAGCGGAGCACATGAACTATCAATATCTTTTGTAAACGCAGCCGTAACAGCGGGTCTTGTTATAAATACTTTTTGAATACTATCGGGTTGGCATCCATATTGACTAATGACTACCAGTTTAATCGTCACTGTATCGCCGGGCGGGCCGATCACGTAAGAAGGAACAATGCTTGTTGTATTTGATCCGACCAGCACATTATCTGCATACCAGTTGTAGGTTCCGTTTCCGGCAGGATAGGGAATATTATTTATTAAAGTATTAATGTTTACCGGGGCACAATTTATCGTGTCGCCCGTTGTGAAATCTGCATCAGCATTCGGACGAACTGTGACGGTCACTGATTTACTGGCATGGCATCCATTTGTCAATGATCCCGTCACAGTATATATTGTTGTGATGATTGGTGAAGCAATTACCGTGGCGGAAGAAGAATTATTTAACCCGATTACCGGTGACCACGAATAGTTGTCGGCTCCTGATGCGGATAAATTGACGCTAGTTCCCACACAAATTTCCATTAGTGCTGGGTCGACTGAAATCACCGGCATCCGCTTTACGGTGATTTTTACCGAATCGGTATTTGAACAACCTATGCCAGCCGATGCTGTCAGGTAATAAGTATAGGTTGTATCAGCCGCAATTCCGGTGTAGTTGGTGACAAGGATCGGATTCGCAATCGCCGGATTACTCAGGCCCTCAGTGGGGGTCCATTGATAGAGAACGCCGGTTACGCCAGCTATGCCCAATGGAACAATCGTGCTGCTGCATACCGAAGAATTATTTCCGGCTTCAGCCAACGGGGCAGCATAAACATTTACCGCTGTATTGACGGTATCGGTTAACATACAACTGCTGTCGGTAACGATCAATTGAACCGGGTGTAATCCGGTATTGGTATATTGTATATTTCCGGGTATTTGATTGTTTGAAGCAGAAGGATTGCCATTTGTAAACGTCCATTGATAACCGAATGGCCCCGGGGCATAGCAATTGACGATAGTTGCCGAAGGCGCAATGCTGTTGTTTGTACAAATCGGACCGATGGGCGCAAGAGAAGCTCTCGGAGGTCCTTTTATGTAAAACGAATCCAATGCATATACTTCGGGGCAGCCGTACGAGGCATTAGTTGCTTTAACCGTTAACCGGATAACATACTTACCGATCCTGTTGAATAAGACAGATGGTGAAGCCGAGAATGGATAGCTGCCGTTTACAAAACTATATGCACCGGTCGTTGCAGGCGAACAACCTTCGGGATCGCTGTAAACGATGTTCCAATAATAGTCATCGCCCTGGCAGCCGCCAACCGGAGAGGTATTAATGAGCGTCATGGTAGTCGGATTACAACTACTGTGTTGACTCATTGCAAAGGCGGCCTGTGGCGGATTGCGAACGCAAATCGTACTTACTGTACTGTCAATGCCACAACGATCATTGAAAATATAGATCTTGATGGAATATGTTCCGGTGGCAGTGAACTGAATATTTAGTGAATTGCTTCCATCGGTCCAGGCATTTCCATCTGATGGATTACCATTTAAAGACCCAGTCAAACCATTGATAAGATTATATCCTGAAGAAGGCGAGATTTTCCAAACCTTGACTCCATTATTTATACAATCAGAAGTAAACGTACCGGTTGAATTGATCACATTCCCATAGCTGGATGCATTCGATATTGTCACCACCGAATTGACACATACAACAGGAGTAGGAAGAAATATTGCAGGTCTTGGTTTCCCGGAAACATAGATCGGCACAACAGAGGCGCTATTCGATCCGCAGGGGTTTTCAATGGTTAGATAAGCACCAAAAGAGTTGGTATATGTATTAATTCCATTATTGCTGGAGAAGAGACAGGATCCCACATGAAAATGATGAGCTACTGTAGCCGGCGGCGGATGTTGAAATACCTGTGGTGCGGTTCCATCATTTATCAAAAACGAATACATCGTACCCGGAGGATTGTTGTCAATGCTGGTGATAAGGAAACGCAGGGAATCTGAGGAACAAATATCCGTATTGCCCAAACTTGCAAGTCCGCCGGCAGGTATGGTTCCAAGAAATACAATATACTTTCTTATCCCGACACATCCATCGGGGCCGGTAACGTTAACCGTCATGGTGCTTCCGCCCAATGGAAAATTATGCGTGATCACCTGTCCCGCCGGCCAGTTCGTAAATGTAGAATCCGGCGATCCTTCTCCCCATTGAATCGTATAAGAAACATTAATAGCACTCGTTGAAGACTGGTTATTGAATTTAAAATTGTAATAAGGGATGTTATTACATTTTTTAAAGGTAGATACGCCATTGAACGGACCGAAGCCTACCGTCGCATCTGCGCTACCAATAGAAGCATCAGGAATTTTTTTGATTGTGACATCGTGCGAGATGGAATCTTTACATCCGTACACATTCGTCACTGTCAACTTTACAGGAAATATCTGTGTGCCTGGCAATCCAACAGCTGAAAGAAATTGATGTGTCGGGTTTTGAACAGGACTGGAACTTGCATCCGTAAAATTCCACTTATAAACAAACGGTTCTCCCGTGTTTGATGTATTAGTAAATTGTATGACCTCGTTGCCACAGACATTGTCGGGAGAAAAACTATATCCGGCTAAAGGATAAATGTCCGACACGCGGACTATAATAAAAGTAGAGTCAGAAAAAGCCCCGCCTACAACTTTCTGAAATGTGGTATCATATCCAACCGTGTTATAGGCGACGGAGAATGGTCCAATACCAAACGAGGTTAAAGGCACACCGCCATTAAACCGCCAGTAAATGTTTAGAGATCCTTGCGCAGCGCTCAGGTAATTCACGGAACTTCCTTTGCAGACATTGATGGTATCACCATGCAGCATAATCCTGCCGTTAGCACGAATGCCGGCTATTACCTGTGTATGGCCGGTATTGGTAACAAATAGGAATAAGATTCCTAGCAGCGACGCCCC
>JANWHX010000072.1 GCA_025450235.1 Chitinophagaceae bacterium
AATTTAATAAAATAACCACCCACTACACTTCTTGCCTGGAATCCAACTTGCCTGCCATCTATTGTTTCATGCCAGTCGCTTAATGGGACCCGTGATGGAGTTTCATTTATATATTTATAAACAGGGTCAATAAGCGTTTCAAAGTCTTTTTGATTGTTTGCCAGCGTGGCGGTCCAAATGATCCAGTCAGATTTAGTGTACGTTTTCCGGCTGTCTAGCGGCAAACCAAATTTATTTTGATGGAGTTTATAGAATTTTACTTCTTTATCATAAACTTCTTGTGGAAATAAATTTAATGCAAGCAATTTATCCCAGACAAGATTGTATTTCTGGCTCCAGGTATTTTTATTATCGAATGTGAGTGCATAATGATCCCCGGCATCCGCAAGCTGCATCCATTGTTTGGCATATTGCTTTGCCAGCAATTGATACTTTTCCGCGATGGTTGAATAACCTAATTGCTCAGCCAGTTTGCCATAAGCTCCTAAAGCAACGATCGCTTTTACCGAAAGGTTTGCATTTCTTGCAAGGTGTCCCGCGAAATCATCTGTACATAATTGATTCGCCGGATCAAGTCCTTCTTTGCTTAAATATTCTGCCCACGTCGTCAATGTCTCCCAATGTTGTTTTGCAAAGCCGGCATTATTTTCTGCTTTTGCAATAGCAGCGGTTAAGATGATCATATTACCACATTCTTCCACTGGCATATCTTCTCCGTATGTTTGACCATTTGCAATGGGGTAAGTACCCAGATCATGTGCAGCAAAAGGTTTTTTCCATTTACCGCTTTCACTGTAATACATTAAAGGCTCCACCATTCCTTTCAGCAATGCCGGGTTATAAATTAATGTTAGGGGCGCCGAAGGATACGTTACATCTACGGTCCAGATAGAGCCATTGCTGAAGTTTTCTTTTTGTGGAAACAGGATTTCATTGCCGGGGCCCCTTACTAATTTATGCGCAGCTAATGATTGCCGGTATGCCAATACACAAAGTTTTGCATAGGTTTCTCCACCCGCTTTGACCGCATCAGCCGAAAGTTGCTGATCAAATTTGTTGCAACGTTCTTTAATTGGGGCAAACTCATCCAATGATTTTTTTATCAGTTCCTCTGGGGAAGAAAAATTTTGCTTCCACCACGCCTGCAGGTTTTGACCAAAGTATTGAATGGAATAAAGATCATCGTAAGCAAGCAGGATCGTTTTTTCAAAAGGAACATTTTTTGTTGTGTAGCCAAACTCGATCTTTAAATTTAAAAGCCCCGTAATATCAGCCTGCGTGCCTAATGGATTCATTTCAACACCGGCTCCCATTTTTATACCCATATAGGAATAGCCCCAATCAATTCTCACATCATCACCTTTCCTTTTTAATATTGGCTGATCCTTTGTCCCGGCTTTTTGAAAAGCAACGTCATATTTAGGATAGTAACTGACTTCTGCCAGCTGCGAACTTTTATTTTTTGCTATACCCGGTGATGCGTCAAAAAATAATTTTACATAGTGCCGTTGATCATCAGTCGACTTCACATTGAATGTAACAAAACTGATGGGTCTTGAATACAGGTCAAGATCATCCATTAATAACGGCGAAAGAAAATCAACGGTAAGAATAACGGGACCGCAACTGAATTCATATTTTGTTTGTGTTGCAGTTATTTCAACTTTTTTTTGAATGGCTTGTTGAACAGCCAGAGGGGGTAACCTGTCGTACAAACCGGCATCAATATAAGCCTGGCCACCGGTGTTTTCACAATACATTGCCAGTACATTCTTTCCTTTTTTTAATTTCTGCTGAATCGATTTGGTTAATTCTACTTCTTTATTTCCCGAACAGCATCCGGCAATATATATTTTTTCACCATTGAGATAGATCTCAACATTGTCGTCGTACTTAGTTCTGAGTAACATTTCATTAACCGGCGCTGCCTGCCAATCGAATGTTCTTCTGATCCATATCTCCCTGCTTGTCCAAAGTGTTTTAGGATCTGCTTCTTTTGTACCAAATAATCCTTTACCTGTTTGCCATTTCGATGCATCATAATTGAGAGATGTCCAATTGCCCGCAGGTTTCGTTACTGTATATTGACAGCTATAAGCCGAATCTTCTGCCCAGGGCAGAATCGCCTTATATTCCCTTTCCGGCGCACCTAAAAACTTATAAATTTTTCCGTCCACGCTGATTATTCCCATCAAAGAATGGTCTTTACCTGTCCAATGTTTTGTCGTGCTTTCATTCAAATTATCGCTAAAACTCCAAATGCTGAAATAAGGATCATGAGTGATCAACGGGTATGCAGGCATCCTGGCTGATTGAGCCGCCACAAATAATGAAATAAAATATAAAGAAGAAAAAAAGAAAAGCTTTTTCATATGAAAGTCGTTAAGATGGCAATTTACGCAGATGCTGATAATGATTGTATATAGATTCCGTTCCCGACGGGTCTCCTTCGTCTTCAAATGACACTTATACCGCAAACGACTTCAGGAGAAGCCCGTCGTACCTCAATACACTCAAGCAATCTGAAAAAACTTTTTACCCGCCGCGTAAATTTAATTATTGACTATCAATATCTTTTTACCTGACTCAAAAATCTAATTGAACAATATTCACTTGCATATCCCAAAACAATTAGATTTGTTTTGCCATTAAATCATCTCTCTTCATGACCGGGACCGGCTGCAAAAAATACCTGATTTTTGTACTTTTCATTTTTAGTAATTGTTTTACTTCCGCACAGTCTTATCAAATCCGCTGGCAATATTCATGGGGTGGCAACAGGGAGGATGCTCTTTCCACAATGATTCCCGTGTCTGGCAATAAATTTTTTTACGCCGGGTATGCGGCTTCAGATCCCAGCTGCAATAAGTCGGATATTAACTATGGTGATGTGGATATGGTAGCTATGTTAATGGATGACGCAGGTAATAAGCTTTGGGATAGATCATACGGCGGAGATAAACACGATATGGCCTTTTCTGCCATCCGTGTCTCCTCGGGTGGGTATATTCTTGCGGGCAGGACCGAATCAGGGCCCTCGGGAATAAAAAACTCCCCCCTGATCGGGGCGGGTGATATGTGGGTCGTCAGAATAGACGATAATGGAAACATGCTTTGGGAAAGAACATATGGCACCATTGGATTTGACGTTGCCCAGAAAATACTTGAAACTCCGGATGGCGGGTTCCTTTTAGGAGGAACGTATTCTCCCGCTTCTGTTGGCCCGGTAGCCGGATTTGGCTGGGGTGATTACGAGTTGAGAAAGATTGATGCAAATGGAAATTCATTATGGGCAAGATTTTTTGGAGGTACGGAAAGCGAACAATTTGCCGATCTGATTCCTTCGGATGATGGTAACTATTTTCTATCCGGCACGTCAAGTAGCCCTCCGGGTGGAAATAAATCAAGCCCGCTTATCGGTGTTGAAGATATTTGGCTCTTAAAAGTAGATCCTGCTGGAGTCAAGATATGGGATAAGACATTCGGAACGACAGAAAGGGATTATTTTGGCACATTAACTGCTCTTAGCGATGGAAATTTTCTTATTGTTGACGCCGCGCCATCGGCAACACGAATAAGAAAGGTGGATGGGAATGGCGGCCAGATTTGGATGCGGACATGTGCAAACAATAACGAGGAAATTTTTCTAATAGCCACGGAAGATGTGGCGACCGGCAATTTATACGTTGCAGGTATGGGAAGAGCGCCTGGTAATGGTTGCAAAACGTCTCCCTGGCACGGTGGTGGTTCATTTGGTGATATTTGGTTGTGTATTTATGATTCAGCCGGGAATAAGATGGATGATATGGATTTCGGTGGCAGTGATGTTGACGAACCAACAGATATAGATGTGGTGAATGACGAGATATGGATCACCGCATGGTCGGATTCTCAACTTGGGGGAAACAAAACGACGAATAATTGCGGGCAAACCGCAGACGGTTGGATAATCCGCCTGGCAAGGAATTTTTATATCAATACTAAGACACCAACTGCCCTGTGTAACTCACAGGGCAGTATGAAAGTTCATTTTACAACCATAGCCGACTTTAATCCAGGAAATACATTTACTGTCCAACTCTCCGATGCAAACGGAAGTTTTGCTCAGCCATTTATAATTGGAACTTTGAATGGGCTCCGGTCAGACTCTGTTGTTGTTACCCTTCCACCCGGTTTACCAACCAGCTCAAACTATAAGATCAGGGTCATTGGCAGCTTGCCTGCCGATACGACAACTTCTTATGCTTTCTGGTTATATGGAGCTCCTCTTGTTAATCTTGGAAATGATACGACGATCTGTGAAAGAACAAATCTTTCTTTAAGAGCTGGTGTACAACCACCTGCTTCGCAAATTGTATGGAATACAGGCAACAACAACAGCTCGATTGTAGTTACCGATCCTGGTACTTATTGGTGCGAGGTCCAAAGCCCCGGCTGTGGCATTGATCGTGATAGCATCAACGTCCAGGTGAAACTAATACCCATTACGAATATTGGTCCGGATACAAGCTTTTGCGCCGGTAAGACGGTTGTTCTCGGGGCAAATCCGCAGTTACCTGATGTCACGTATTTATGGAATACTGGAATCGGAAACAATTCACTGGCTATCCAGGATGGAGGTATTTACTGGTTGAGAATCACAAATGGCTGTGGTTCTTCAACAGATAGCTTATCGGCCACGAAAAACCCGTTGCCCGTTATTAGTTTCGATAAATCTGATTTTTTATGTGAAGGAACAAGCCGGATATTGCATGCGGGAAACGGCTATTCAATTTATTCATGGAATAACGGTGCCACAACGCCGGATATATCAGTAAATAATGTGGGCACTTATTCAGTCATTGTGACGGATAATAATGGATGTAATGGCTCTGACACAAGTCGTATTAATCAAATAATACAACTGCCGTCAAAATTTCTGCCTGGTGACACAACCATTTGTCCCTATGAAGATATTCTCCTCAAGCCAAATAAAAATTTTTCAGATTATTTATGGAATACAGGGGCAATCTCAAATTCCATATTAGTTAAACAAACCGACGCTTACTGGTTGCAGGTAAAAGACAGCTATGGTTGCACGGGGAAGGATACAATTATTGTTACACCAAAAGAATGTCCAACAGGTTTTTATATGCCTACAGCATTTACTCCTAACAGTGATGGAAAAAATGATGTATGCAAACCAAGTGTTTTTGGCAATGTGATTCAATTTCATTTCACATTATATAATCGCTGGGGAGAGAAAGTGTATGAATCGAAAGACAGAAATTCGGGTTGGGATGGTACATTCAAGGGCCTCCCGGCAGGAACCGCGGTCTTTGTATGGACCTGCACATTCCAGATTATGGGCGACGCCCCAAGACTTGAAAAAGGTACTGTGGTTTTGATAAGATAAATGCGCCATCTTTCACGACGGGTCTCCTGCCTCCTTCAATCGATACTTGTGCCGCAATCGACTTCAGCAGGGACCGTCGAAGTAAATCATCAGTATTTCTTCCTCCCTATCCACCAATCCTGCCTCATAAAAGGGATCCCTGTATTACCATGTTCGATGATCTCAAACTTTGATAATAGTTTTTCCCTTACATATGTCGGATTATGCATGGCAAGAAACATCTTCTTACCCTCTTTATAATTAGCCCTGGTCACAACGCCCTCCGTTTCATATTGTTTTCTTTCACCGGGTAATAATTCTTTTTCATAGACCGCATTACCTGCGGTTGTAGTCAATACGATTCCACCCGGCTTTACTACTCTCAAAAGCTCGTCGGCCCAACGTAGCGCATTGAGCTCGGATAAATGCGTAAACACCGAGAGCGCGTAGATAAAATCAAATGAATGGTCCGGGTAAGGCAGTGGCGGTTCCAGTCCATTCACGATAAATTGTATACCTGGAATTTTATTCTTACACCATTCAATACTTTCTACGTTGTAATCTGACCCATGGAATTCAGTCGTTTTATTTAAAACAGCTGGGAGCTGCCGAATCACACGACCCGGACCACAACCCCATTCGTATATCCTTTGTGGAGGATTTCCACCAAAATGCTTTTGAATAATACCAAGCAGAAATTGCGCGGTCTGCTCTCCACTGATCTTATAATAATCCCAATGCGAAGAAGAATATGCATCAAAGGCAAGGTGGGAAGGAGG
>JANWHX010000073.1 GCA_025450235.1 Chitinophagaceae bacterium
GGCCATCCGCCATCACCACCGGTGATCAGCCGGCAGGCATTCATATAAATATTATCAATATCGGGCCTTTCTTCGCGGTCAACTTTAATGCAGATAAAATTATCATTCATGATCCGGGCTACTGCTGTATCCATGAATGATTCCTTTTCCATCACATGGCACCAATGACAGGAAGCATAACCAATACTGATCAACAAAGGCTTGTTTTCCTTTTTTGCAGCCTGCAGCGCTTCCGCTCCCCATTCATACCAGTTTACAGGGTTATCCGCATGTTGTTTCAGGTAAGGACTCGAAGCATCTGAAAGATGATTTTTAGTTTTTGAATTGCAGGAACAAGCAAGCAATAGCATTGTTAGTGCAAAAGGAACCTTGTATATGCTATTTAATATGGATCTCATTGAAATTATCTATGCTTACTTACCTGTTGCAAATACTCTCAGTATATCATCATTTGAACTTACTAAAATGCTCCATCCATTCTTTGTTTTTATTGGCTGCATATCTTTTACATTGTATGGAACAAAGAATCCGCTTTCAGGAGGTTTAGTGCTTTTGAAATCAAGATTGCCCAATCCTTTTAAAAATAAACCGGGAGATGCATCAGCCGGGGTGGTCTCTACCTCCACATCAAATTTATTTCCGGCGATCAATATATCTTTCCTGCCATCTGCATCAAAGTCTTTTACCATAATGCAATTCACAGTGGAGAGCTGAGCTTCCATGGGTAATTTTTTTATAGTGAATTTTCCGTTTTCATTGATAAGAATAATGCTGGAAAACAGGCGCGCCTGTCGATGCAAAGCTGTTTTTATATCTTCTCCCAAAATTGCTTTTAGATCCGATTCAGCAAATGAAAGAAAAGAGGGAAACTTTTGAGTGATAAAGGGACATTGCTGGGACGTGCATTCTCTTCCGCGTACCGGCACCTGCGTTTCGCCATTATATTTTGCAAGGAAAATATCGTTCGTACCATTGTTATCAAAATCTTTTGAATAAACTTCAAAAGGCTTTTCCCCAGTAGCTTTAAATTTATAATTTTCTCCAAGATTACCTGCAATAATATCCATATCCCCATCTCCGTCTATGTCATCAGCAACTAATTTGTTCCACCATCCTTCTGTATTTTTTAAACCATACTTTTCGGATACTTCATTAAGTTTTCCGGAAGTGTATTCGTAAACTTTTATTGGCATCCATTCGCCTGCAATAATTAATTCAGCTTTTTTATCACCGTTAATGTCTGTCCATATAGCAGCGTTTACCATTCCAGTTTCACCAAGGGTGGGAGCCAGATTTTCAGTTTTGTCAACAAACTTTCCTTTTTCATTTACTAATAAATAACTCTTTGGTGCTTTTGGATAAATATGGGGAACTACCTGCCCGCCACGAAACAGATCAAGATCACCATCTCCGTCAAAATCATAGGGAACAATACAGGAACCACTGCTGGTAGTTTTGGGAAGGGTTGTTTTTGTAAAGTTTCCCTTTCCATCATTTATATATAACCTATCCTGGTACATTTCTGAACCCTCGTTGAATTCGCTTCCGCCGCTTACTACATACAGATCAGGATCACCATCATTATCTGCATCAAAGAAAGCAGTGCCCATATCTTCAAAGGCTCTATCTTTCTCAAAAGCCGGAACCTGCAGACGTATTAATTTATCCACTTTCTGTAAATATAAACTGCCTGATTGACCAGCAGCTCCGCCAACATAGAAATCATCGCTGCCATCTTTATTTACATCAGCAGTTGCAATGAAAGGGCCGCTTTTGGTAAACATGTGTGGCAATAGTACCTGGTCCTTATATTCATCATATTTATTTTCGGTATGCTTAAATGGCTGTGATAAGATAGTAGCTGTTGTTTCATTAAACACAATATTATAACGTATGTCGCGGTCAATACTCCGCACTGCTTCTTTATAACTTGCTTTTACTACCTGGTTGGATCCAACATCGCGCAATACATTTTCTTTTCCGTCCAGCCAGGCGATGACAACACTATCCACCTTACTTGTTTTTCCTAACCCAAAATGGACCGCGGGTTCGTTAGAAGATAGATATCCTCTCACCGTTTTTTGTTCAAAGTATTGTTGTTTTTTGCCATCGTAATAGAGGGAAACCTTGGCGCCAATACCATCCCTGTTCTTTTCAGGACCTTCTAATTTTATCCGCAGGTAATTGTTTTTTTTATCGTTTACGTTCTCGTACAACATAGATTCTTCATCCAGGTTGTTGATAACAAGATCCAGATCACCGTCATTATCAAGATCAGCTACTGCAGCCCCATTCGAGAAGGAGCTGTCTGCAAATCCCCATGCTTCAGAAACGTTTTGAAAGTTAAGGCTGCCATTATTTTTAAAGAGGTAGTTTCTTACTTTAATAGGGTCATAAATATTAATGTATTCTTTGAATCCTTTCTCAAACATTTCGTCAGCTGATTTGTATTTATGCATATTTGCCTGGACATAGGCATCCTGCTTTTGCATTATGTCGCCATCAAATAAATCTCTTCTATAGCCGTTAGCCACAAATATGTCACGATTGCCATCGTTGTCAAAATCAGAAGCTAAAGTGGACCAGCTCCATTCTGTCTTTGAGATACCCGCTAATTGCGACACATCGCTGAAAAATAGATTACCCTGGTTCAGGTGAAGCGCATTGTGCATGTATTGCTTTTGAAAACCACTATCTACTATGGCCCAGAAACCTTCCACATCCATTCGCGGCATAGAAACTTTGGAGCGTTTGTAATTCTCGGGAAGCATTTCCATCACTATAATGTCTTCGAGTCCGTCATTATTGATATCGGCGATATCAGCTCCCATTGAAAACAGTGAAAGGTGGTTGGTGGCTTTTTTTATTTCATCCTTAAATGTTCCATTCTTTTGATTGATGAACATGTAGTCATTATCTGCGTAATCGTTGGAAATGTAAATATCCTGGTAACCATCATTATTCAGGTCTGCATTTACAACAGCCAATGCATAACCAAATGTTTGACCGATGCCTGCCTGCTTTCCTATCTCAGTGAATTTATTATTGTCGTTCCGGTAAAGTTTATTCCGGCATTTTTCGGGAGGATTTCGTTTGCCGGAAACCATTCTCGATAGCCCAAGATAAAATGAATCGGGGCGGGTGGAAATGTACACATCGAGATCGTTATCATTATCCATATCGAAGAAGGCAGCATGCATTGAATAACCATCATCGTCCAATCCATATGCTTTTGCTTCTTCTTTAAAGGTCAGGTTACCCTGGTTGATATACAGCAAATTCCTTCTTTCTTCATCTGTATCTTCAAAACCACCTTTACAAACATAAATGTCCTGCAGCCCATCATTATTGATATCTGCCATAGTAACACCGTTATCCCAGCCTTTGCCGCCATCCACAGCAGCCGATTGTGTAATATCTTTAAATTTAAAACTGCCTTCGTTGAGATATAATTTATTCGGCACTTCGTTGCCCGTAAAATAAATATCAGGCAAACCATCATTATTAATATCACCAATGGCTACACCGGCGCCATTATAGACGTAAGCAAACTTGTCAAAATAGTTTTTTTGAAAATTCTCGTCTACCAGGTTGTTAAAAGTGATACCACTGTGAGAAGATGTGACTTTTTTAAAGACAACCGATTCTGTTTGGGCTGTCGTTTTTTCGTTTTTACCGGTACAACTATATAAAAAAAAGACAACCGCGATAATCGGGGCAGTATAAAAAAGAATTGATTTGCGTGTAAACATTTTTATCTTTTATGATAGCAATCAATTTGTTTTACCAATATGCACAAGGTATTTTTTCCAGATGACCCCGGCTATATTCCGTCCAAGTTTTAATCCCTCCACGTTGTCGGCCTGAATGTGATAACCACCAAGCACCCGGGATATGCCAGCCATATTTGCCGTCTCCGTAAATGTTGTGAATTTTAAAGTTACTGTATCGCCAATATTGTCAGGGTCTGTAAGGGCTCCGGGAACGCGTTTCACTTCTTCTCCGAAATAATCGCTGCCCGTAAACAATCGTAAAGCTTCGGCACACGCACCACTTACTGTACTATGCCCGGAAACATAAGCAGGGAATGGGGGACATAAAAATGTTTCGGGAGAATAGGGTCTCCATTCCTGGCCCTTCATTTTGATTATCCCTTTTGCCGGGCCGCCCCATCCTTTGATCATTTTATTATTATAATAGTCATGCACCAATGAATAGGGCCGTGCATAATCATAAAACATTTTTGCATCCCAGCAGGCAATGAAAGCATCCATTGCTGCCCCTTCAATAAGAAAATACATTTTTACATCGTCATCCAATGTATGTTTATCCCTTGCAGAAACATTTTGTGCAAAGATGAACCAATGACCTGCCTGCTGAACAGACTTTGGTCCATCTCTCATAAATTCAACCAGTGCCCTTTGTTCATTGCTAAGATTCGCTTGCAGCTTCACCACTTCCTTTACGTCTTTTTTTAATTTTTTTGAACCTAACTGTGGGGGAGGTCCGGGTCTGAACTCAGCAGCGGAATCAAGCAACAGCGGAGTTACTTTATTCCAATGTGGCGTTAAACAACCAGGAGCAAATTTTCCACCTGCTCCATCAGAAAAATATTTTGGTTGCCAGCGAATAAGATCACTCAATTTATCTGCGGTATTGACAGGCACATAGCCCGTATAATCCGCATATAAAGCGTCACCCGCATTTTTCATTGTTCCTGATTGATTAGAGCCATCATTGATACGGTTATCAAATACATTTTTGGCGGCCAGGTTACCAATACCTTCAGGAGTTGCAGGGTCCAGAGAATAATTATCCGGATCCAGACCAAATGCAATCATCTTTTGCCTTAATATTGCCGAGTCTGAAAAATAGTATATAAGCATAGATCGATAGGCTGCATAACTTATGGCTGTTTCTTTATTTTTCAATGTTCTTTCAATAATAGGTCTCCTGTCAACATTTTTTAAGTAAAGTGGAATTGCCTTTTCATCATACCTCGACCAGGCATCAAAAATGGAAGTCCATATTAAAGCAAGAATCCGTGATGTAACAGTAGGCCGGGGACGGAATTTTTCTGTATCATTCGCAGTACATTCAAGAGAAATCTGGCCCCATTTATAAGCCATATTATTTTCACCTATGGCTTCCTGCGCATATCCCGTCAATAAAGAAAATGTCAAGAGAAAAAAGATAAAAAACTTCTTCATACACGATTCAAATTTGAGATCACAAAAGATCAATCAACTCTTTTATCTAATAAAATTCAATTAATAAAAACAAAATCTGGTCTGGTACTTCTTACGGCAGATATTAAAAACCGATCGAATTGCCTCCGTCAACAGGCAGCACAACTCCAGTAATATATTTGGCCGCATCGGATGCAAGGAACAAAGCCGCTTCACCGATATCCGCCGGTTTTCCCATATAGCCCATCGGGGTTCTTGCAAATACCTTTTGTTTTCTTTCCGGGTCGCTGTTCAGTGCTTTTGCAGTCATATCTGTTTCAATAAATCCCGGGGCAATTGCATTGATCCGAATTCCCTTTGGTGACAATTCCACTGCCATCGCTCTTGTCATACCATCAATAGCTGTTTTGGAAGCGCTGTAAGCAATGACTCTTGGTAAGCCATATTGCGCTGCCATTGAACTGATATTAATAATGGATCCATTTCCTTTTTTCAACATTTCTTTTACTACTTCTCTTGACATAGCAAATACAGAACATAGATTGGTGGTAATGACCCGCTGAAATTCTTCATCTGTTACTTCTATAAAATCTTTTTTCATGTTGATACCGGCATTGTTTACCAGGATATCAATTTTTCCAAACTGCGCAATCACTTTTTTTATCAATGCAGGGATTGATCCCAAATTGCTTATATCACAGATCATCAGGTGACAACAATCTCCCAACTGTGATTTCGCGGTTTTTAATTTTTCTTCATCACGTCCGACAATCACTGTGTCAATTCCATTTTTTGTAAACTTTTCTGCAATCGCTAATCCTATTCCCGACCCACCTCCTGTTACAATGGCAACCTGTTGGCTTGTATTTCCCATTTGGTTTTTTTTATAACCTACAATTTAAGCCAGTCGCCGCTAAAGCCTCCCAATATTTCCTTTTTTTTGCGATTGCCTGACTGACTGTTTGCCGGTCCGATGGACTCCTCTGGAGGAAGGCGGTAAGACGAAAAGGAAAAAATATTTGTTCGTCAGTACTTGCCGGCTTCCCGCCTTTCCGGCAATTTCAATGAAGCTCCTTTTGCCCCGGCTTTGGCCCTGAAGTAACATCATTTAATTAGAAACTATTTCCATTACCCGGCGCAAACTGAAATCTTAATGCTTTATAATATTCCAAACTATGATCCGCCTTTTCATAATTTGATGGTATCGGCCTCCTGGAAAAAGTCTGGAAGTACAAAAGACATGCATTCCTCCACCATGCCGCATCCTTTTCCTGGATAGATAAAAACATTTTTGTTTGTTTGAATCTTTCCTCATCGATAAGGCTTTTCATTTTCTCCCAGGTCTTTTGCATCCATCGGACAGAATCAACACCCGCATTATATTTATAGCATAGCTCATCCCATAGAGTCTTTCCTGATTTCATTTTATACTTCCAGGGCACATGATGAAACCATAAAAGATATTCTTCAGCACAGTTATTTAGATTACTCCATTGTGCGCTTACTTCCGGTGAATATTGTGACAAAGCATTACTTCCAGAAACCGTTCTGTCAAAGCCAATCCCTGCGCTGTCCGCTTTATGATAATATACGGGGTTCCAGTCGGCACGGCCCGCATTGCTTACCCATGGAGCAGGTCCATAGTGGTGACCTGTGCCCATAATATGATGCAGCCCGAGTGGGGTCATGTAATTCACCATGATTTGACGCGAAGCGAGCATAATTCCTTTTACTTCGTTGACAAAAGATTTATTATTGGAAAACGTTTGTTTTATCCATTCATCCGCGATCCGTGCCGAACTTAGTGTGTGATCCCAGGCCAACCTTCCGAAAGCATACCAGTTGGCCTGCCCGAACGGATGATTGGTCCAGTTTCTTTCGTTTCCGATATTAGCTACACCTGCTATCCCTGAAATCAGGTTATTATCCAAACTGCCGTCAACTACTTTGGCTACAGTTGAACCTTTCCCTTTAGTATAGGTGTCAGCGTCGAGACATTCTTTAAAAAGCGGGGCTTCATAAACAAGATGGGTTCCCTGTCCGAGATATTCCATTGTGATCTGGAATTCCATTACGATCGGTGTTTTAGGTATCGCACCAAATAATGGGTGAAAGGGTTCTCTTGGTTGAAAGTCTATAGGGCCATTCTTCACCTGGACCATCACATTTTTTCTGAATTGGCCATCCAGCGGCTTGAATTCATCATAGGCTTGTTTGAATCGGTCGGTTGGAGTTTCATTACTGTAAACAAAGGCACGCCACATTACAATTCCACCATGCGGAGCGACGGCATCGGCTAACATATTTGCTCCGTCAGCGTGGGTTCGCTGATAGTTCTGCGGGCCGGGTTGGCCCTCTGAATTTGCCTTTACTAAGAAACCACCGAAGTCAGGGATGAACTGATATATGGTATCAGCTTTTCTCTTCCACCAATCTTTTACTTCCTCATTCAAAGGATCAGCGGTTTTCAATCCACCGATCTCAACAGGTGCACTGAATCTGGCGGTGAGATATACTTTAATACCATAAGGACGAAAGGTATTGGCCAATGCAGCCATCTTTTCCAGGTATGTTTTGGTTAGGATTTGTGCATTCGCATTTACATTGGTCAAAACGGTTCCATTAATACCGATGGAAGCATTGGCTCTTGCATAATCAATATACCGTTGATCGATATAACCAGGGAGAGTATGCCAATTCCAGATCGAGATACCGGCATAGCCCCTTTCGACAGAACGATTGAGATTGTCCCAATGATTAAGAATCCTTAATTTGATTTTAGGGGACTCGCTGATATTAAGCTCAGTTATGTTTTGTTGTGTTTGTAGCAAGCGTAAGAATTGAAATACGCCATATAAAACGCCAATGTCAGTATTTGCTGTAATGACAATTACGTTTTTTACATTTCCTTTGACTGTAAATATTGCAAAACCTTCCTGGCCCAAATCATCATAATTAACAATTCGTGTATCTATAATGCCGGCAGCCTTTCTTTGAATGACAATAGTATTACTCTTAATTTCTTTTGTCTCGAATACCTTTTTATCCAATAACGCCTGCAAGCCTGCAAATAATTCATTTTTTGCAACAGCAATGGTGGGAGAGGAACCATTAATAATAACAGCATTGATTTGGCTTCTGTATTGTTGAAGCAAAATAGTATTATCTACCTTGTCATAACGCAGCCAGAGCCGGTAACCATCTTCGGCAAGCAAACAGGAGACAATATTGAGTGATATGACAAGCAACAATACTTTTTTCATACTGGTCCACTTTTAAAAGTGGCTTTGTTTTTTAAGCGACGACTTGCGGATAATCAACTCGGATCGCACCACGATAGTATTAGTGTGTTTGATATTTGAAATTCCACGGAGGTGGTTGATAAGGTTTCGCGCGGCAATTTCTCCCATATCTATTCCAGGGTATTGAATAGTGCTTAATTGTGGTTCTACAATTTTACTGATGGCATCATTATTAAAACCGACGATCGCAATATCATCCGGGACCCTGACGCCATAGTCTTTCAATGTTTGCATACAGACGGCTGCGGAAAAATCATTCGTGATAAATGCGCCGTCCGGTAAAGGCTTCATCTTTAGTATTTCCAATGCAGCTTCTATCCCGCATTGTTCACTCAGGTCTTTGATCAAAACAAGATCTTTGTCAAAATATATTTTGTTATCAAACAAAGCATCCATATACCCTTTATGCCGCTGTGCATATACATTTCGTTTGAGACTGGCTGTGACCAGTACAATTTTTTTGCAGCCCTGTTCAATTAAATGCTGTGTGGCCTGGTAGCCGCATTTATAATTGTCGATGATCACTTTGGTGCTTTCGCTTTTTTCTTCTACACGGTCGAAGAAGATAACCGGGATGCCTTTTTCTTCAAATGATTTATAATGGTCAAGACCTTTTGTATCGAATGCAAGGGAAGCTATTAATCCATCTACACGTTTATGAAAGAGGTTGAGTGCGTTCGCTGCTTCTTTTTGATAACTCTCTGAAGAGTGAGCTATGATCAGGTCATAACCCGCTTCGGTAGTTACCTTTTCAATTCCCGCCAATACAGAGGTGATGAAGTTACTGTTCAACTCATGAACGATAACACCGATCGTATTTGTTTTTTGTTTACGAAGACTGCTCGCAAAAGTGTTGTGCCTGTATCCAAGTTCGCGGGCAGCATCCTGTATTCTCTTTCTTGTATTTTTATTGATCGCAGGATTGTCCTGTAAGGCCCGGCTTACCGTCGCGGATGACAACGCCAGTTTCTGCGCTATATCATATATGGTAACGTCCTTTTTAGGCTTCATTTTGGTTCAATGTTGCAATCGGTTGCATAAAAATCGCAAAAATAAACGCATCTACAAACTTTTGTTTTTTAATGATGATTCCCGGACAATAAGATCCGAGCGGAGTATGATAGTATGCGTGGTTTTTACGTTTGAAATGCCATTCAGGTGATTGATCATGCTGATAACTGCTGCTTCACCCACGTCATACCCTGAATAGTTAACGGTGGTAAGATTGGGTTCAATTATTTTGCTGATCGGGTCATTATTAAAGCCGGCAAAAGCTATGTCGCCCGGGATGCGGATACCCGTTTCTTTAAGCTTCATCATGCAGTAAACGGCTGCTGTATCATTGGCCGCAAACACACCATCGGGTTGTTTGGCGGTCATCTTTAATATTGTCCTGGCAGCTTCCGCACCTGCTTCTTCATTCAGCTTACTGATGAAAACTAACTTTTCATCGAAATTGATCTTATGGTCCCGAAGAGCTTGTTTATATCCCCTTAATCTTTCTGAATAAACGTTCCTCAGCATGTTTCCTCCCAGGTGCATGATCCTGCTGCAACCATTGTCTATCAAGTGTTTCGTGACATCATAGGCCGCTGCGTAGTTGTCGATCACAATGCTTGTGCTCTCGGTGTGGGAGTATACACGGTCAAAGAAAATGACGGGTATCCCTTTCCTGAAAAAGGCTTCAAAATGATGAATGTTCTCGGTATCATAAGCTAATGAAACGAGCAAGCCATCAACTCTTTTATTATACATTGTGTGAGCGTTGGCCACCTCTTTTTCTGCACTTTCCAAAGACTGGCTGATGATAAGATTATAGTTTTCCCGGCTTGCCGCATCTTCCATTCCCGCCAATACTGACGACATAAAATAGCTGTTCAGCCGCGGAACAATTATACCAATTGTATATGTTTTTTTACTTCGTAAGCTGCTGGCAAAAGTGTTCGAACGGTAACCAAGATGCCTGGCAGCCTCAAATATTTTCTTCCGCGTATTCTTATTAATCGCGGGATGATCCTTTAGTCCGCGACTCACGGTGGTCGCTGAAATGTTCAGGTGTTTGGCAATATCATAGATCGTTATTTCTTTGTCATCCGGCATAATGGCAGCTTTCTTACACAAATAAAGGAACAATATTTGGAAAAAAAATTGCAATCGGTTGCAATTTTCAAAAAAATCTCTTTACATTCGAATATCTAATTGCTAATTGATGCTTGCTGTAGACCTTAAACGAACATATCTGGTATTGCTAAAACCTTTACTCCACTGGGGTTTTATCAGATTTAGATTTCATTTTTTTCGCCATTTACCCATTCTTTTTCCATCATTCCAGGAACATCAGCCACTGATTATCTACAAAACAGCATCGTATAAAACAATTGGATTCAACCACCGGAACGAAGGTCGATAAAGGAATTTTTTTTGAATCGGTCAGGCTTTATTGATCCATAATCCGCCCGAAAGAAAAACCAGGACCAAACGATGGTCTGACATAAAAGTTGGTTGCCAACTTCCTAAACTTTAAATTTAAAAACTGCTGTTTATGAAAGCTTCATTAAGACAAGTGTTGCAAAAAATCCTCCTTGGGCAAGGCCACCTGCGAGAAGTTTTGACTTTTGCATTTTCTGTGTTGCTCATCGTTTTTTTATCATTACCTGGTTTTGCTCAAGACAATATTCGTGTCAAAGGACGTATAACGAATGAAAACGGGCAAGGCGTAGCAAGAGCTTCTGTAACGGTCAAAGGAAGTGTTACAGGAACTACTGCCGATGACAATGGCAATTATGAGATCACAGTACCCTCTAACGGTGTGCTGGTAATTTCTGCTGTCAATTTTGCTACTCTCGAAGTGCGGGTTAATGCCAGGCAGGCCATTGATGTCACCGTTGCTACATTGCAAAAAACCGAGAGTGAAGTGGTCGTGATTGGTTATGGTACTACCCAGCGGAGAAAAGATGTTACTGGCTCAACCGTATCGGTAAAAGGAGAAACACTGAGCGAGGTAAAAGCTCCTAATATTTTAAACCAGTTACAGGGAAGAGCCGCCGGTGTTGATATTGTTAATAACAGCACCCAGATCGGATCAGGAGGCGAAATACGGATACGTGGTAACCGTTCTCTAACGGCCAGCGCCAATGCCCCCCTGATAGTTGTGGATGGAATGGCATACGGAGGTAGTCTGAATGATATTACATCAGACAATATTGCTAGTATTGACGTTTTGAAGGATGCATCAGCGACAGCCATCTTTGGGTCCCGCGGCTCCAATGGTGTGCTTATTATCACCACAAAGCGTGGGTTGAGTCAAAAAGCAGTTACAACTTATAATGGTTATGTGGGTTTTGTAAATGTGCTTGGCACATACGGACTTTTCAACGGAAAGGAATACGCACAATTTAAGGCGGACGCAGCTGCGGGTAACTCGAATGTTCCTAATACAAACCAATATGCACTTACTGCCATTGAACAAACGAATCTTGCTGCTGGTGTTAATACGGATTGGCAGGACCTGCTGCTGACAACCGGTATCAGGACAGGTCACGACCTGGGTGTGAGGGGCGGAAACGATAGAACCCAATTTTACTTTGGCTTAGGTTATTACAGGGAAACGGGAGTAATACATGACCAGGAACTGGATCGTTATAGCTTCAATGTGAATATTGATCATAAAATGTCAGAACGTATTAAGGTGGGTTTTACAAGTTTCAATACCATGGTTCGTTCAAACCGGCTCGGTACCAATGCTTATGGATCAGCAACACGTCTTGGCCCCCTCTACAAACCATATAATGATGACGGGACACTGAACTTCCAGCCGGCTATTCAGCAAGGTGTGGATAATGTCCAGATCAATCCGCTTACTTCAATCGGTAATAATGATTTGATAAAGGCCTTTTCACGGAGATTACAGTTCCAGCATAATGTTTACGGTGAACTGAAGATTATAAAGGATCTTAAGTTTCGTACAACATTTGGTTATGGTTGGTCACAGACGCTTAATGACAATTATACCGGGCCGAATACGGTCTTTAATACGAATGCTAATACAGCAGGATCACAACTTAGCCAATCCAATGCAGAAGGATGGCAATACACAATCAACAACAGCCTCGAATATGCCAGGACTTTTGGAAAACATAGAGTGCAGGCACAAGCTTTCCAGGAAGTACAAAAAAATCATTTCCAGGCCCAGCAATTTAATGGTACAGGAATTCCGGCCGATTTCATCCAGGACTATAACTGGCAGTTGGTAAATACTATTAATCCGCAGGGAGGCAATTTCAGTGAGTCCGCACTTATAGGTTATATGGGCAGGCTTATCTATTCATTTGATGAAAAATATTTATTGACTGCTACTTTCCGAAGAGATGCATCATCAGTATTGGCGCCTGGTCATCAATGGGTGACTTACCCTGCTGTAAATGCAGGCTGGAATATTGACAAAGAAGAATTCATGCAGAATGTGAAATTTGTAAACAGCCTTAAATTAAGAGGAGGCTGGGGGATAAGCGCTAACCAGGCAATTGGCGCCTATCAGACCCTCGGCAGTCTTAGTTCGGGTTTCTATAATTTCGGCCCGGGCAGTACAGTAGGGGTTAATTATGTTAATGGCTATACCATTAATACAGCGCCCAGTCCTGAACTTACCTGGGAAAAAACCCAAGGATTGAATATTGGAGTTGATTTTGGACTTTTTAATAATCGCCTCTCTGGTTCAATAGAATTTTATAACACTAAAACGACTGACATATTGTTTAATTTAGGTATCCCGCGCAGCCTCGGGGTAAACTCACAACAGGCAAACGTGGGTAGCACCAAATCACACGGGATGGAACTTTCACTTAGTAGTGTAAATGTCAGAACTAAAAGCGGATTTACATGGCGCACTGATGCCAATATTTTCTTTAACAGGGAAGAGATTACAGCGTTGCAAAATAATCTTAAACAGGATTTAGGAAACGGTTGGTTTGTAGGCCAGCCCTTCACAGTGATCTATGATTATAAAAAAATCGGTATCTGGCAAACAAGCGAAGCTGCCCAGGCGGCAGCTTATGGAGTTGCTCCCGGAGATATCAAGATAGAGGATCGCGATAAGAGTAATTCAATTACTGCTGCCGACAGGCAGATACTTGGTAATTTCCAGCCTGACTTTGTAGCCGGTATGACCAATCATTTCGAATACAAAAACTTTGACCTGAATTTTGTATTGTTTGGACGTTTTGGCCAGACTGTAGTAGTAACTTACTTGTCTGCCGACGGTGGCGCAGCCGGTTATCCATTCTTCCTAAACAGCCGTGTGCAACAGAAAAAAGTAAATTACTGGACCCCTACCAATCCTACTAACGATTTTCCTCAACCGGATGCAGGCAGGGATGGTCTTCAGTACACATCTACACTTACTTATCGTGACGGATCTTTTATTAAGGTCAGAACGATTGATATCGGCTACAACCTACCAGGTAAATTATTTAATAAGGCAGGAATTCAATCTTTGAGAGTATATGTGTCTGCTCAGAATCCCTTTATTCTCTGGTCTCCGCTTGTAAAGAGTGATTTGGGTCTTGATCCGGAGGGTAATGGCACCGGAAATGCAGTCGGTACACAAGGAGGTGGCGCTACCTCTGTGCCCAATAATCGCACTATCACCGTAGGCATGGGTGTTCCGCCTACACGCCAGATGATTTTTGGAATAAACCTGAAATTTTAACCTCTTAAATTTATACGGTAATGAAACTTAGAAACATCATATACAGCTTACTTGCGGGAGCAATTTTGTTTGCTTCCACAGGTTGTAAAAAGCTGCTGGAAGAGCAACCGAGAACATTCTTTGCACCCACATTTTTTACCACTAATGACGGTTTACAGGGTGGTATTGCAGGTATTTATTCCAGCTTCCGTGGTCAGTGGGCAACACAGATATTTACCCAGCTGTTTAGTTCCGGCACTGATGAGTCACTCAAAGGCGCTGCTGCAGATGTGCAGCATTGGTTCACTTATAATAACCCTGTAATTAAAAGTAATACCAACGATTACGCAGGTTTTTGGAATACACTATTCATAGATATCAACACCGCCAACGGAGTTTTACAATACGGAGCAGATGCAGACATACCGGCTGCGACCAAAACGCAGCTATTGGCACAGGCAAAATTCCTGCGCGGGTTCTGTTATTTCTATCTTGTTACAACATTCGGGCAGGTTCCACTCCACACTAATTTTAATACATCTGCATCAACAGCAGATGCACCCGCTTCGTTGGCAGACCTTTATACACAAATAATAAAAGACCTGACAGAGTCAGCGGCTGATTTGCCAAACATACCGGCGGCCAACACCGGCAAACCGGCTACTAAACCAACGGCATTGTTCCTGTTGGCTAAAACTTATCTCTGGAGAGGATGGTCTTCTGCTGCCCAGCCGACTGACTTCCAGCAAGCATATACTATTTCCAAAGGGATAATTGACAACAAGGCAACTTATAACCTTGATCTTATCCCTTATTTCGGAAATGTATTCAGAGAGGGGCAGGAATATAGTAAAGAGGTTTTGATGGTAATTGATCATACGAAGGATCAGAAATATGGCCAGAACTCGGCTCCCGGATCAGGTGCAGCTAACGGCCAGGAAAATAAATCAAACTTCTTCTGGCGCCCGAACTATCCGACTGTGAATGCAAATTATCCCGCCAGCGGAGGAGCCAGTGTTTGCGTGAGAGATATCAACAATGGACGCCCCTTCCAGCGTATCAGGCCTAATACAAAATATATCATAGATGTAGCATTTGCCAACAGGGCTACAGATGCCCGTTATGAAGGTACTTTCCAGACAGTATTTCTTTCCAATAGTACCCAGATGTCTGTAAGAGGCTCAACCGGAGTCACTACTCCAAGAGGAACACTGATCAATGGCGTTGATACTGCCATCTGGATAGTGGACAGAGTTGTAACACCTGCGGAAAGAGCAGCATTCAAAGGAGTAATTTTTGAACCTGAACACTTGGCTGGGTCGACCGTTAAATGGTCACCTAGCTATTTCCCCAATGTCAGGAAATTTAATGACTCAACAAGAGGCGATCTGAATGATTATTCTGACAGGCCCTATATATTGTTCCGTTTTCCAGAGGTTTATTTGATTGCTGCGGAAGCGGCATTTAAAGGCGGCGCAACTATGCAGGATGCTGCTAATATGATAAACGTATTGAGAAGCAGGGCGGCTCAAAAAGAAAATCAAACACCGGCTGAATATGCAACTGCGCTTGCAGCGCAGCAAATTACCGCCGGCCAGGTGACACTTGATTTTATATTGGATGAACGAAGCCGTGAATTATTCGCTGAAGATTGCCGGTGGTGGGATCTTTCCAGAACTAAAAAACTGGTGGAAAGGGTACAGCTATACAATTCTGAAGGTTCAGCTGGTGTGCAGCCTTTTAATATGCTAAGACCAATTCCGCAGCAGCAAATTGACCTGGTAACACAAGGACCTCCTTTTCCCCAAAACCCTGGATATTTTTAAGGATTAAATATCATTCATGCATGAAAAGAAAGAGATAACATTTTACTTCTCTTTCTTTTCATGATAATGACCCTGATGCGTGTGAAAAATAAAACAATCATCTTATTTCTTTCAATCAGCATTGTCACTTGTTACGTATCATCATGCAATAAGAAGGACAGCCCTGCGCCTGGTCCCGGTCCGGTTATTCCACCTCCTTTTGATACTGCCTCAACCGGCCCTCTAAAAAACGGCGCTTCTTTTTATGTAGGCCTTGCTATTGATTATACACAATATATAACGGATGCTAATTACGCCAATCTTGTGAGCAGGGAAACAAATAATGTAACATTCGGTTACCACATGAAACATGGCGCTGTAGTGAAAAATGATGGTTCATTTGATTTCGCAAGAACAGATGAAATGGTTAACAAAGCCTCCGCGGCAGGTCTATGGATATTTGGTCACACATTGACCTGGCATCAGAACCAGAATGGAGATTACCTGAGATCATTAGCTACAATTGCCGGAAGCACCGATGCATTTGCAGGGCAAAACGGAGATTTTGAACTTGGGACCGCAACAAGCTTCGCGCCGAATTGGGCACGACTGGTGGGAGGTACCGCCGCTGCAACGTATGAAGTTGAAACATCTTCACCACCCCAGGGAACGAGGGCATCGAAAGTAACTGTCGCCACTCTCGGTACTAATCCATGGGATGTGCAAATGATACAGAATAACACGGTCAGCACATGGCCAGGGGTGCTGGGTACACAATATATAATAAAGCTCTGGGCCAAAACAACCACAGCAGGAGGAAGTTTCAGGGTGATCAACCAGGTTGGTTCCGGTGCAACTCTCACACCTAACTATGATGTTTATCCAACGACAACATGGGCGGAGTATTCAATTCCGTTTACCTGTGCTGAAAGCAATCCAACATTTAAAGTCTGGTTCAATAAACTGGGAACATACTGGATAGATGATATAAGAATTCTTCAGGCTACCATTCCTCCACCAGGTTCGCCGATTGTAGCAGAGAAAGTAGATACAGCAATGAAAAGATGGATACGTGCGTCTGTGACCCGCTACCCGGGTAAAACAAAGGCCTGGGATGTCGTCAATGAACCTTATACCGATGGTGCATCTGTATTACGAAACGGATCAATTACCACCGGCGATACTTATTACTGGGCCGAATGGCTTGGTAGAGCGTACGTAGCCAAAGCATTTAATTATGCAAGAGAGTATGATGCCACGGCAGACCTGTTTTTGAATGATTATAATTTAGAATCAAATACAGTCAAATTAGATTCTTTTGTTGCATTAGCCAATCAATTAAAGACGCAGGGTGTTCCGATCACCGGGGTAGGTACCCAAATGCATATTAGTATTAATACAGCTAAGGCAGGCATCGATGCCATGTTTGCTAAACTGGCTTCAACAGGTTTGAAAGTAAGGATATCGGAACTCGACATCCGCGTCAATCCTTCCAATGCGGGAGGCTTTACTCCATCACAATCGGTTTTAGAACAACAGGCGGAGATGTACAGATCCGTTTTACAATCTTATTACAGCCAGGTCCCGGCGGCACAACGATATGGCGTTACTGTCTGGGGTGTTAGCGATAATTACAGTTGGATCGTAACTACCCAGGGAAACGTAGATTTTCCGTTATTATTTGACCAGGCCTATCGAAAGAAGCCCGCTTATAGCGGCTTATGGAAAGGATTAAAGCAACAATGACAACATTATTTAATAAAGAGGCTTACAGCAAGCAGTTAGTTCTTATACAGGCAATCGAAAGGGAGGGGTGATCTTATTCACCCTTCCTTTTATTTTTTTAATCACTTTCCGGTATGAGGCGTTGATAATTTGGAACCACAATAGCGCAACCTGTCCCGTTTGTGCGGGATAGGACATAATAGGAAAACCACATAGCATTTCTATGTGACACCTATATTTCTATTGTGCCGAAGCCTGCCCTGACGAAGGAAGGGTGGTTCAAACTTCTATTCGCATTTTCCGGAGAGTCGATTAGTTTTTTTAATACCTTACAAACTAAATCACGTCGCAAAACCATGCTTCTTTTAGGAATTGATCTGGGTACCTCTTCGATAAAGGTCTCTGTGATAGATGCAGACTCGCAGCATTGTATTGCTTCGGCGCAATATCCCGAAACAGAGGCGGATATCATTTCATTACATTCCGGCTGGGCCGAACAAAGCCCCGATCAATGGTGGGAGAATGTAAAACAGGCGATTCTTAGCTGCCACGCAGGAGGAAAATATGACCCACTTTCTATCGCCGCCATTGGCATCGCTTATCAAATGCATGGATTAGTATTGGTCGATAAAGAACAGCATGTGCTTCGTAATTCCATTATCTGGTGTGATAGCCGCGCGGTCGAGATAGGGAATAAAGCCTTTCATGACATAGGCGAGGAAAAATGTTTGTCGCATTTGCTCAATTCACCGGGAAATTTTACTGCCAGCAAATTAGCATGGGTAGAACAAAACGAGCCCGCTGTTTATAAAAAGATAGACAAAGTAATGTTGCCCGGTGATTTTATCGCTATGAAAATGACCGGTGCCTCCACTACGACGATCTCAGCGATGTCTGAGGGTATATTCTGGGACTTTCAACAGAATAGAATTTCAAAGGATATTATCAGCTATTTTGGATTTGATCACACCTTATTTCCTTCACTTAGTCCTGTATTTTCTATTCATGGTCATTTAAAAGATACGGTTGCTTCCAGGTTGTCATTGAAGCCGAATATACCTGTCTCTTATAAAGCCGGCGATCAGCCAAATAATGCTTTATCATTAAACGTATTACAGCCCGGTGAGGTGGCGGCTACTGCAGGAACATCGGGGGTCATCTATGGAGTGTGTGATGAACTGGGTTATGATCCGCAATCGCGTATCAACAGCTTTGCTCATGTTAATTATGAAATTAACAAACCGAGAATAGGAGTACTGCTATGCATAAATGGTACGGGCATTTTCAATCGCTGGATGAAAAACATGGCCGGGTCCAATCATACCTATGAAGGTTTGAATGAAATGGCTGCTAAACTTCCTGTGGGTGCAGAAGGGCTGATGTCCCTGCCGTTTGGCAATGGCGCCGAAAGAATGCTGAATAACCAGATCATTGGCGGGCATTTTCACAACCTTGACTTCAATATTCATACGGTCGGACATATGGTTCGGGCCGTTCAGGAAGGCATCGCTTTTTCCTTCCGGTATGGCCTGGACATTATGCGGGAAAACGGTATTCATCCGAACGTTATCCGGGTAAGCAAAGCGAATCTTTTTTTGAGTGATGTATTTACCCGTTCTTTTGCAGGTGTAAATAATGTTGCTATAGAATTCTATGAAGGCGACGGAAGTTTTGGAGCGGCCATAGGAGCGGGCATAGGAGCCGGTATCTATAAGAACGCAGAAGCTGCTTCGCAAAAAAGAAAGCCAACAGGAACTGTCAGACCAGAAGGCGTACAACAATATGATGAACTATATGGACAGTGGAAAGAACTTTTAAATGACCAATTGAAAACCGTAAATAAAACCGACACGTTAACATTCAGTTTATCCTGATCTTTTAACTTAATAGTAAATAAAATGACACTCGTTATTGGACAAAATGCCCGCCCGGATGGCACAATGAAACGGGAATTTTTCAAAAAAATACCGGCAATTAAATACGAAGGAACGGAAAGCGACAATCCATTTGCCTTTCGCTGGTATGATGAGAATAAAGTGGTGGCAGGAAAACCGATGAAAGAATTCCTGAGGTTTGCCTGTGCGTATTGGCATTCATTCTGCGGCAGCGGGGCAGATCCTTTTGGAGAGCCGACGCATACATTTCCATGGAATGAAAAAACGGATGCTGTTGAAAGGGCAAAAGATAAGGCTGACGCCGCCTTTGAGTTCATTACCAAGCTGGGTTTGCCTTATTATTGTTTTCATGACGCTGATGCGGTGGATTACACCAACGACGTGAAAGAAAATGATAAACGGTTACAGGCAATAACGGATTACCTGCAGGGAAAACAAAAAGAAACAGGAGTAAAACTTTTATGGGGCACAGCCAATCTTTTTTCCCACAGGAGATATATGAATGGAGCAGGTACGAATCCCGATTTTCATGTGCTGGCGCACGCCGGTGCGCAGGTAAAAGCCGCCTTAGACGCCACGATCGCTCTAGGTGGTGAGAACTATGTATTCTGGGGTGGACGTGAAGGATACATGAGCTTACTCAATACAGACATGAAAAGAGAGAAGGAACATTTTGCGCGGTTCTTACATACGGCCAAAGACTATGCAAGGAAAAATGGGTTCAAAGGAAGTTTCTTTATTGAACCAAAACCCTGTGAACCATCCAAGCATCAATATGATTATGATTGTGAAACCGTGATCGGATTTCTCCGGCAGTTTGATTTGTTAAATGACTTCAAATTGAATGTTGAAGTGAATCATGCCACTCTGGCGGGACATACATTCCAGCATGAGCTGCAGGTTGCTGCTGATGCGGGTATGCTGGGATCAATGGACGCCAACCGCGGTGATTATCAGAATGGCTGGGATACGGATCAGTTTCCCAATAATATTACTGAGTTGGTGGAAGCTATGCTTGTCATTGTTGAAGCGGGCGGCTTCAAAGGCGGCGGTATTAACTTCGATGCAAAGGTGAGAAGAAACTCCACCGATCACGAAGATCTATTTCATGCACATATCGGTGGTATGGATACATTTGCCCGCGCACTGATAATCGCCGATAAAATACTTCAAAAATCAGAGTATAAAAAATTCAGGAAAGAAAGATATTCTTCATTTGATAGCGATAAAGGAAAAGAATTTGAACAAGGTAAGCTATCTTTAGACGACCTCAGAACCTATGCTATTGAAAATGGTGAGCCCAAAGTAAGAAGTGGCAGGCAGGAATACCTGGAAAATATTATCAACCGGTATATATAAGCTTAGTCTTAGCCGACTATTTGCAAATAGCAACCCGTAAATGGAACCGTATAGACAAAGAGGACACAGTGGAAAAACACATAGGCCGGAATTTTTTGAAAACTATCCACGCCTTTGGTCCGAAGGACTCCTGTGGAGCGGGATAAGTTGTGATATCCTATGTATCTATGTGGCGCAGCCTGCCCTGACGAAGGAAGGGTGGTTCAAATAAAATACTGGTTGCTGACCCGGAAACTCAATTATTCTTAAACTAAACAACTTGCTATGAAGAGTTACCTGACCACTCTTGACTGGTTAATTATTTTATTCTACTTCGCTGTCATCGCTGGCATTTCCTGGTGGGCCGTAAAAAAGAAAAAGAAAGATTCGGCAGATGATTATTTTTTGGCCGGTCGTCACCTTGGTTGGTTTGTTGTCGGCGCTTCCATTTTTGCATCCAATATCGGGTCAGAACATCTGGTAGGACTTGCAGGTTCAGGAGCGACCGATGGCGTAGCGCTTGCCCACTATGAATTGCATGCCTGGTGCCTGTTGGTACTAGGTTGGGTTATGGGACCCTTCTTTATGCGGTCGAAGGTGTTCACCATGCCGGAATTCCTGGAGCGAAGATTTACTCCGCAAGCAAGGACCGTCCTTTCGCTTATTTCATTGTTTGCCTATATTCTTACTAAAATTGCTGTTGGCATTTTTGCCGGAGGGGTTGTGTTCAGGGCGTTGTTGCCTGAAGTACATTTTTTAGGAATGGATACATTCTGGATCGGTTCAATCTTGCTTATTATTTTAACCGGCATCTATACCATTGTTGGGGGATTAAGAGCTGTTGTTTATACTGAAACACTTCAAACTTTTGTAAAAATTATCGGAGCTATCCTTGTCACTTATTATGGACTGCAGGCTCTTGGTGGCTGGGATAAACTGAAAGAAATATGCGGCAGTGAAATGTTTAACTTATGGAAACCTGTTGTACCGGATGGGGTAGAAGGAACATGGGCTCCTGTTAAAGAAGCCACAAGACAAGCGTGGTATTTTAATGATAAATATCCCTGGCCCGCTATGTTGCTTTGCGCACCTATTATTGGTTTGTGGTATTGGTGTACTGACCAATATATTGTGCAACGTATCTTAGGAGCAAAGAATGATACACAAGCAAGACGTGGCACTATCTTCGCCGCCTTTTTGAAGCTTACTCCTGTTTTTCTATTCATCATTCCCGGTATGATATGTTTTGCATTGGCAAAAAGCGGGATCAACGCTGACATACAGAAAGAGTTGATTGATGCAAATGGTCAGTTGATCAGGGAACGGGCACAGGGAGCATTCCCATTGTTAGTGACGCATGTTCTTCCTGTTGGGGTGAGAGGTATCGTGGTTGCGGGGCTGCTCGCTGCATTAATGAGTGCATTGGCCGGTGTATTCAATGCGTCGTCGTCATTGTTTACAATGGATTTTTATTCACGATTCAGACCAAATGCATCACAGGCAACATTAGTACGGGTTGGAAGAGTGGCAACGGTTGTTATGGTTGTGATCGGATTGCTCTGGATTCCTGTAATACAGGGCGCAAGAGGATTGTATGATTATTTGCAGGGAATACAGGCCTACCTTGCCCCACCCATATTTGTAGTCTTCTTCTTCGGAGTATTTATGAAACGCCTCAATGGTCCCGGCTGCCTTGCGACATTACTGACCGGTTTTGCCATGGGAGTATTCCGCCTGATCGTAGACACGCCTGTCAAACTTGGCGGCGCAGCTTATACGGAAGGCTCGTTTCTCTGGGTCGTTAATAATATCTTCTTCCAGTATTACAGCTTGTTGATAACGATTGTCTGTATCCTTGTATTTCTTATTGTGAGCTATGCAACAAAGGCGCCGGATTATAAAAAGATTAGCGGGCTCACTTTTTCTACTTTGTCAGAACAAGACAGACTGGAAAACCGTTCATCATGGAACTGGAAAGATGTTATTCTCTCCATTCTGCTTATTGTGGCGATCATAGCTATTTACTCATATTTTACTGGATAAATAAAAAAGCACGAATCTAGAAATCCGAAATTCGAATGGTCGTTTTTCGGATTTCGTTTTTTTTAAATTCGGATTTCAATCTTTTAACATGTTGATGGAACAAACAATGCGCTGGTTCGGTCCCAATGATCCGGTACTTTTATCGGATATACGACAGGCCGGATGCACCGGAGTAGTAACCGCATTACATCACGTGCCCGTGGGAGATGTCTGGCCATTGGAAGAGATCTACAAGAGAAAATCATTGATTGATGCGGCCGGTATGTCGTGGAC